>JBDRVU010000037.1:0-8086 GCA_039802085.1 Caldifarciminota bacterium | reverse complement strand
GGCCCTTTAATTTTTCCTTAAAGATTTTGTAATCATCCCGAGCAAAGGAGAGATTTTGGAGGGTCCTTTTTAGGTCAAAATCTTTTTGGGGACCAATGTCAATGATATTGCCGGCACAGGCAAATTTTAATGCGGTGTAGATTGGGTCCGAGGAGGTATCAATTATCTTCCTTGCCATTTCCGCACTCTTTTTCCCTAACTCTTGCATCTCTTCTTTAATTTTGGTAAAAGGGTCTGGGGTATTAAGGAATTTATAGACTTCCATAATGATGCGGGAGGTGAAGAGGCTGGGCGGTTCTTTTAAGGAGAATTGACCGACCAAATCCAAAGCCAGTTTTGTTATTTCTTTGAAGGTCTTTTCTTCGGAAGAAACCAAAAGGGCGATTCTTTGACATTGCCGGATGACACAGGGAATACAAAAGGTTTCTGATTCCATTTTTATTACTTATGTCTTTAAGGGTTTCTTTTCCGCAGCCGGGAATAGAACATTATTTAAGATTAAGCGATAACCCGGAGAGTTCTTATGAAGGGAGAGATTGGTTGGGGGGTCGCCAATGCGGTGGGCATAATCTTCTGGGTCGTGGCCACCCAAAAAGGTGAAGGTGCCCTTACCAAAGTTGCCGTGGATATATTTTACCTCTTCGGTATTTGCGATTTCCCCTAAAATTAAAACTTTCTTTTTAATTTTATCTCGGCGAAAACCACAATTTTGCCCTAAAAATTCTTTCACTAAGGAGACATGGTTCTGAACGAGCATACAGGGAACCGGGTCGTATTTGGCAGAAAAGTCAAAAAGGGAGAAGTAAACATCCGGACCACGGGCAGTTGCTTCTAAATAGGTATCAATATCGGAATGCTCGTAGAGATAAGGATCGGTTACGGGATTGAAATTTTCAAAGGCGAGGCAATTTTCGTAATTTAATTTTCTTTGGTAATTTGGGTCAATGCCATCACCATCAAATTCCTTGGGGACGATGTCGGTCGCTTCCGCGGCCAAGGCGATATCTGGGGTATCGGTTGCAGAACACATCGCAAAGACCATCCCTCCTTCTTGAATATACCTTTTAATCTCTTTCACTACTGCCAATTTTAGTTGCGAGACCTTCTTAAAGCCCAATGCCTTAGCCATCAGTTCGTTCATTTTCACCTCTTCCTGATACCACTTCTCATGGGCATAACTCGTATAAAATTTTCCGTATTGACCAGTGAAATCTTCGTGGTGAAGATGGAGCCAATCGTACTGGAAAAGTTTTCCTTCTAAGGCTTCTTTATCCCATAAAGTGGTGTAAGGAATTTCTGCATATTCTAAGGCTAAGCGCACGGCATCGTCCCAAGGTTCGGCATTAGGTGGCACATAGACGCCAATCTTTGGTGCCTTCTCTAAGAGGATGGTTTCCATATTGCTATTCTGGATTATCTTTCTTATCTCGCTTTCTTCGGAAGGGTTGATGATTTCATAAGAGACTCCTTGCAGACGGCATTCCTTCTCGCCCCAATCGGTTTTCGGCATTAAGAAAGAACCACCCCGGTAGTTAAGGAGCCATTCCACATTTATCCCTTTTTGGAGGGCACGATAGGCAATCCCATAGGCTTTGAGATGGTCGGTCTGTTTTAGGTCCATCGGAATGAGAAGCCGCTGGGCAAAAAGGAAAGAGAAAAATAAGAGAGAGAAAAAAAGGCGAGATTGGTAATTAGCCATTTTAAGGAACAATCTTTGTTCCGGTTTTTCCTTTTAGGGCTTGGGAGATTTTCTCCGGAGAGGTGATAATCACTTCCTTTCCTCCTTTTTGGAGAAATTTTATCGCCGCCTTTATCTTTGGTCCCATACTCCCTTCGGGAAATTGTCCTTCTTTTAAGTATTTTTGGCAATCTTTAATGGTTAGAATTGGAAGAAGTCTACTTTTTGGTTTGCCGTAATTGAGATAGACCCCATCCACCGCGGTAGAGATGATAAAGAGTTCTGCCCCGATAAGGGTAGCTAAGAGGCTGGTAGCTAAGTCTTTATCAATGACCGCAGCTATCCCTTGGTAGTAGCCATTTTTCTTTACTACCGGAATTCCACCGCCACCAGTGGCAATAACAATTTTCCTATCAAATAACAAATCCTTTATCGCCTCTTTTTCTAAGATGTCAATCGGCTCCGGAGACGGGACAATCCGGCGATAACCACGACCGGCGTCTTCTCTTAAAACCCAATTGTATCTTTTTTGTAATTCTAGCGCCTCCACCCGGGAGTAAAATGGTCCGATCGGTTTGGATGGTCGCTTAAAGGATAAATCATTAAGATTGACCAAGACTCGGGTGAGAATTGCTACCACTTCTTTATTCATTTTTTCTTCTTTTAAGATATTGGTAAAGGCTTCGCTAATCATATAACCAATTTCGCCTTGGGTCATAGCGTTTCCAGTTTCTAAGGGAATTTCCGGAAGGAGATTCCGGGAGAAGTGGGAGCGTAGGAGAAGAAAACCAACTTGGGGTCCGTTGCCGTGGGTTAGGACTAATTCGTAACCCGATTTAATTATTGGTACCAGGTGGCCACAGGTCTTTTTGACCGTCTCGTATTGGTCATAAAAAGATAGATTATTCGGACCGCGGATTAAAGAGTTGCCGCCAATTGCGCAGACGCAAATTTTAGCCATTGGGAATCTTATCTTAATATATCAAATTAGTCAAGGGAAAAGTTCACTTGGGTATGAAAAGGTTTTGGCGACCGTTAGAGGTGGATTAGGAGTATCTTGACCAATTAATCAGGAAACTAAAATTGAAGATTTTAGTAGAGAAAAAAATTATCTGATCAGATAAATTTCTTATAAAAGAAAAATTTCCTTTAAGTCATTGATTTAAGAAGACTTAGAGCCATTTTGCCTGAAAGATGGGGGTCAGTTCCCTCTACGGTATCTTGAGGTGGGCAAAAAGAGTCTTTTTCTCCCTATCTTCTCGTCTAATAAAAGGAGGAAATCTTTCCTTACCATTATCCTCTTAGTTAGCCTATTAATTAGATCAAGGGTTAAAACTTCCATTATTTCCTCAGTTAGGGATTAGATTAAACGCCCCTTTAATTCCTCTCATTACTCCTGTGAAGGGATGCCCCTTTATCCCTCGGTATCAGCAGTTTCTAAAGGGAGATAGAAAAAATCATTAACCATCTTAATTCAGCAGAAACTATCTGTTCGGTTCTTGGAGGCGGGCGGCTCGTTTCCCTAGACATTTCCTCCCGGGTAAGATAAGAGGGAAAAGGTTAAAATTGTGCCTTTGCCTTCTTATTTAATAAATCCCATTCAAAATCTACCTTCTTCTGAATTAGTCCAATCTCTTTCTCGGTAAGATGGGAGAAGCGACCTTGAATTTTAATATATTCTCTTACCGGTAATTTCTCTTTGGGGAAGTAATTTATCCTATATCTTATGCCATCTTCAATTTCGTATAAAGGGAAGATGCAGGTTTCGGTAGCCAGTTGGGAAACTTTAATTAGAAGGTCTGGTGCCATTCGCCAACCAGTTGGGCATGGGGCATAGATGTGGATATATTTTAGTCCTTTTATTTCTTTTGCTTTCTTAAATTTGGTAATTAGGTCTTCAGGAAAACCAACCGAGGCGGTAGCGGTATAGGGAATCCGATGGGCAGCAACAATCTCTACCATATTCTTCTTCGGTTCTCCTTTTGGGGTTCCTTCCGGGGTGGTTGTGGTCCAGGCGAGAAGTGGGGTAGCCGAAGAACGCTGGATACCAGTATTCATATAGGCTTCATTATCGTAACAGGCATAGATTATATCATCATTTCTTTCGCAGGCACCAGAAAGAGCTTGGATGCCAATATCTGCTGTGCCACCATCACCAGCAAAGGCGAGAACTTTGATATCTTCTTTACCCTGAATGTCCATTCCTGCTTTTATACCACTAGCCATAATCGCAGCGGTCTCAAAGGCGGTATGATAAACCGGCACCCTAAGACAATGCAAAGGAAAGGGCCCATCAATTATTGACCAACAACAGGCCGGGATGACAACAATCGTCTTCTTTCCGAGTGCCTTTAAGACAAGGCGCATCGCCAAAGCACCGCCACAACCCGGACAGGCAAAATGTCCTGAGTTCATCAGTTCTTCAGTTCGGCTCGCCTCTTGCCACCTTCTCATAATCTCACCCCCTTAAAGATTGCGTCTTCGGTTGGATAATCTTTTTTAAAGACATAGTCAATAATTTCTTTGATATCTTCACTTCGGACATCGCGACCACCCAGGCCGATGATGAAATCAAAGATTGGCGGTTTCCGGTAGGCATTATAGAAGATTGACTTAATCTCCTGGGCAAATATTCCGGAATGACCGAAGGAGATATTCCGGTCAATGACCGCTATCTTATCCGCTCGTAAGAGAACTTCTTTAATCTCATCCTTTGGAGTGGGACGAAAGAGCCGAATTTTTAATAAACCAACCTTTCTCCCTTTTCTTCTTTCTTCGTCAATTACCTCTCGGGCGGTACCGGTTATTGTGCCAGAGGTGACAAGAATCACTTTGGCATCGTCGCAATAGTACGGTTCTATCAAACCATAGCCCCGGCCGAACCTTTCTTTAAATTCCTCATCAACCTTTTTTGCCACTTTTAATGCCTCTTGGTGTGCTATTTCAATTTTCATCCGGATTTCGTAATAATGGTCAGGACTGGTTAAACCACCAAATGCTTGAGGGTTATTGATATCTAAGTAGTGCCTCGGTTGATAAGGAGGAAGGAAGGCATCAACTTCTTCTAAGGTTGGAATATCAACCGGTTCTGAGGTGTGGGAAAGGACAAAGGCATCTAAAATAACCATTACCGGTAAAAGAACTTTCTCGGCAATCTTAAAAGATTGAATCGTTGTATCCAAGACTTCTTGGTTTGATTCGCAGTATAATTGAATCATCCCGACATCTCTTTGGGAGAGGGAATCGTTTTGGTCGGTCCAGACCGACCAACCTGGGCCCATTGCCCGATTGACATTGGCGACAACGATTGGTAAGCGAGCACCAACCGCCCAGTGTAACATCTCATGCATTAGGGCTAAGCCCTGGGCAGAAGTAGCGGTGAATGCCCTAACCCCACTGATTGAAGCACCAACACAAGCAGCCATTGCTGAATGTTCGGATTCTACCTTAATAAATTTTGCCTTCAAGAGACCGGTGGCACAGAATTCGGAAAGGAGTTCCACAATCTGGGTCTGAGGGGTAATGGGATAGGCAGCAATCACCTGGGCCCGCGCCAAAAGGACACCATAGGAGACCGCATGGTTGCCGGTAACGACTTTTTTTACTCCGGTAATTTCATTAAGTTTCATAGTTCACCCTCCGGATACATTGTTATGGCATACCTTGGACATTCTTGGGCGCAGACACCACACCCCTTACAGTAGTCGTAGTCAAATTTGTAGCCATCTTCCTTTTTCTTTACTGCCAAGTCTGGGCAAAAGATATAACAGTTGTCGCATTGATTACAGATACCACAAGAGAAACATCTTTCAGTTTCAATTAGGAGTTCTTCCTCATTATAGCCAAGATTTATTTCTTTAAAGGTTTTTCTTTCCCGTAAGGGAATTTTGGACATCTTAACTCTAGGTCTTTTTTCAAAATAAAAGGTGTTCAAGCGGGCAAAAGAAACAATTTCCTTCTTTTCTTCTTTTGGCAGCTCTTTATTTTTCATTTCCCAAAGTACCCTTTCCGCTGCTCTTCGTCCAGAGGCAATCGCCTTAACCACAGTCTGTGGTCCGGTGACACAATCGCCCCCCGCTAAGATATTTTTCAGATTAGTCATACCGGTGGAATCAGTTTTTATCCCCCAATTAGTTCTCTCTATTTCCTTGGGCAGGATTTCCAATTCCACGCTCTCGCCAATTGCCTTAATGATAGTATCGGCAGGTAGAGTGAAATTGGAACCTTTTATCGGGATTGGTCTTCTCCTTCCAGAACTGTCCGGGGTACCCAATTTCATCCGGATACATTCTAAACCTTTCACCTTCCGTTGGCGTGAGATTAGAACTTTTACCGGGGCGACTAAATAGAAAATTTTTATCCCTTCTTCTTCTGCTCCCTCAATTTCTTCTGGGGAAGCGGGCATCTCTTCTTTAGTTCGACGGTAGAGGATAGTGACATCCTTTCCTAATCTTTTGACGACCCGGGCACAATCAACTGCGGTATTGCCTCCACCAATTACTAAAACCTTTTTCCCAATCTTTATCCGTTTGCCGAGATTAGCGATTTTTAAGAAGGAAATCCCCTCTAAGACACCATCCGCATCTTCATTCGGTACTTCCAACTTCCTTTCCTTTTGGGCGCCGGTGCCAAAAAATAAGATATGATACTTAGTTTTTAAGTCGGAAAGTGATAGATTTTTGGGAAAGGTGGTATTGGTAATGAATTTAACTCCTAACTTTTCCAGTTTTCTAATTTCCTTATCTAATACTTCTTTTGGTAGGCGGTAGGCGGGAATACCGGTTCTTAGTAATCCGCCAGGCAAACTCTCTTTTTCTAATATCGTGACGCCAAATCCCTCTTGGGCGAGGTAATAAGCAAAGGAGAGTCCAGCCGGGCCAGAACCGATTACCGCTACCTTTTTTTCGGTTTCTGCTTTCCGACGCGTTGGGTTTTTCTTCTCTACCTTTTCCAATCCGTAATCGCCCAGAAATCTTTCAATATGGTGAATGGCGATTGGTTCATCATATTCCCTTCGGTTACAGGCATCTTCGCAAGGGTGGAAACAAACCCGACCAGTGATTGAGGGAAAGGGGTTATTTTTCAAGATTGTTTGGTAGCCTTCCTCGTAATTACCTTTTTGCGAAAGGTAGATATATTTCTGGATATCTTCACCCGCGGGACAGGCATCCCGGCAAGGGGGGATTTTATTTTCATAGACCGGGCGAAAGATACGCCAGGTTCCGGTTTTATTTAAGAGGGTCGTATCTAAGGAGATGGCACAAACCGGATAGTCCTCAATCCTCATCTCCTTAAAATTTCGTAGCATTATAAGCCTCCCGCATTACTAAGATATTATCCTGTGTCCTCTTTTTTATATATTCTTTGATACTTTCTTCTAAGGTTTCAATCTGGACTAAGGGGATGACCCGGATGATAGCACCAAGCATTGCGGTATTAACAATAGGCGCAGTCTTTGGTCCTAATTTATATTTTATAGCGAGGACAGTCGCATCAACCGTCGCGGTATTATAATCGGGAAACTTGTAATCCAAAGGAAGACCATTGGTATTGATTAAGACCCATCCTCCTTTCTTCAAACCATCAAAGATCGGGACCTGATTGATTAGGACCTTATCAAAAATAACAATATGGTCTGGATTGTAGACTTTGTAGCGGGCTTTGATTGGGGTTTCGGAAAAACGCAGGAATGCCTGAACTGGTGCTCCCCTTCTTTCCACACCGAATTCCGGAAATGTTTGAACAAATTTTCCTTCCTTAAATAGGGCAGTGGCTAATATTTCAGAGGCAACAACTGCTCCCTGTCCTCCTCTTCCGTGGAATCTAATTTCAATCATAAACTTACTCCTTTACTTCTACCATCTTAATATCATTGCAGCCCAGGTGAAGCCAGTACCAAAAGCGGCAAGTAGGATATTTTCACCTTCTTTTATTTTTCCTTCCCGGTTCGCTTCGTCCAAGGCGACTGGAATCGTAGCGGCGGACATATTTCCGCATCTGGGCAAATTTAAGTAGGTCTTTTCTTTTGGTATTTTCACTTTTTCTAAGGTGGCATCAATAATCCTCATATTTGCCTGATGAGGAATAAAAAGGGAAATGTCGGCTGGTTTCAGATTGGCATCCTCTAACACTTGTTTCGCTGCCTTTCCCATCCAAGTGACCGCATACTTAAAGACTTCCCTTCCTTCCATATGAACCGAGTGGAGTTTTTTCTTCACCGTCTCTTCGGAAGCGGGGAGTCTTGTGCCACCCGCGGGTTGATAGAGAAGGGGAGCTAAATTGCCATCTGCTCCCCAATAAGAGGCAAGAATTCCGGAATTCCCTTCGGCGGAAATAACAATTGATGCTCCGGCACCGTCGCCGAATAAAACACAGGTTGCCCGGTCTTCCCAATTGACCACTTTGGAC
>JBDRVU010000036.1:580-8436 GCA_039802085.1 Caldifarciminota bacterium | reverse complement strand
AGCCAGCGCAGGAGGCGATTGGGAAAAGCGGTAATGACATAAACTCCGCCTTTCTCTTTAAGGGCGGTGAAGAAGTCTTCTTGAGAGGACAGATGTCCCCAAGGGATATTAAACTTTGCCAAATAGACCGGAAATGCGGCCCGGTCGTATTCTCCCAAAAAGACGGGAAGGGGATTAGTCTCATAAATCTTCTTAAAGGCCTTTAAAAGGGAGAATGGTCGGTAATGAAATTGATAATAGTTGTAATTCAAATCTTGAGATTGAATGCCTTCGGTGATATCATTAGCAATTTTCCTCTCAATATGTTTCAATTGAAAACCAAAGGTAAGGTAGTTATAAATTACTATCCCCAGAACTAAAAAAACTTTCGGAAAATCCTTACCCATTAAGTCCAGAATTGATTCCGTCAAAATAGAAAGGAAAAGGGCAAAGAAAGGGGTTAAGATGACAAAAACCCGGTGGTAAGGACGGTCACCCCGAATAAAACTGAAAAAGAATGGAAGAAGGAGAATAAAGATTAAAAGTCCAAGGTAAAATCTTTTTCTCTTTCGCCCATAAGAGATTAGTCCAAAGATGATTATCGGGATGAATAGATACCTCCCGGAGAGGAAATGGGAAAAGGTAAAAGGCATTGTTTGGGAAAGGGTGGGCAAATAGAAAAGTCCCCGACTCTGAACAAAACGATTACTTAGAACATCTCTTAAAACCGGGGAATAGAAAAGAATTGAGATAAAGATACCCGCCAGTAAAAGAGAAAGGAGAAAGAGCCGAACCCTTTTTACCCCGGCATCTAATTCTTCTAATCTTTCTCTCCCTCTTGCCAGTTCACCTTTTCCCCTTTTTTTATCCTTAACTTTAACTTTTTCTCTCTTCTTCCTACGGGCAAAAAAGAGAGAGAAAAAGTAATAAGTGAAAATCGCTAAAATTAAGTAGAGATTAGAAGGTATGGCATAAAGGATAAAAGCGGTCGCAAAAAGGATTATTAAACCAGAAGGAAAATTGGGCTTTTGAAGAAAAGAGAGGAGATAATAAAAAAGGATAGTAGAAAGCATAATACTCAGACTGAATCCTCTCACCTGTAAGGCGAAGTTATAGTAAGTAACAGTGGTGACAAAGATGACAAGGGTGAATAAAGCAATCGTCTGATTGAAAAACTTCTTTCCAACCTGATGAAGATAAAATAGGGTAATTAGAGTATAGATAAATTCTAATAAGCGAATTTTATACGGCGCTTCCAGTAGTTGGTAAATATCTTTTATCCCGAAAATTTTCAAATAGAGATTATTTATTAAATTAGCCAAGATGTGATTATTGGGGAAAGAATAGTCAGTTAGGGTCTTTTTAATTGGAGAGAAGACATAATTGGTTAAAGTAAATACCTCATCGTACCAGAAATCAATGTTGAAATAACGCCGCAGGAAAATAAAAAAAGGAATTAAGATTAAAAAAGGAAAAAGGCGATAAATTATCTCTTCTCTCTTGGTCATCATTAAAATTGAGAAAGGTAAGATTTTAAAAACTTTCCGGTCCAGGAGCGCTCGTTCTTTACTATCTCCTCTGGTGGTCCTTCCGCCACAATATAACCACCGGCATCTCCTCCTTCTGGTCCTAAATCAATAATCCAATCCGCAGATTTAATTACTTCCATATTATGTTCAATCACCACCACAGTATTGCTCATATCCACTAAACGATTTAACACCTCCAATAATAACCGCACATCTTCAAAATGCAAACCCGTGGTTGGTTCGTCTAAAAGGTAAAGGGTGCGACCTGTTGCTATCTTTGACCATTCCTTTGCCAACTTCACTCTTTGCGCCTCACCACCGGAAAGGGTTGGGGCGGGTTGACCAAGTTTTAAGTAGCCAAGACCAACATCTCTTAAAAGTTGCAACTTCCTCTTAATCGGCGGGATATTCTCAAAAAACTGGTAAGCCTCTTCCACTGTCATCTCCAAAACCTCATAGATATTCTTCCCCTTATACCTCACCTCCAAGGTCTCCCGATTGTATCTCTTTCCTTTACAGATTTCACAGGGAACATAAACATCGGGTAAAAAATGCATCTCAATCTTCTTTATGCCGTCTCCGGCACAAGCCTCACACCTTCCTCCCCGAACATTAAAAGAAAATCTCCCAGGTTTATAACCTCTCATCCGGGCTTCTCTGGTTTGGGCGAATAGTTCCCGAATCGGTCCAAAAGCATTGGTATAGGTTGCCGGATTAGAGCGGGGGGTCCTGCCGATTGGCGACTGGTCAATATTAATAACCTTATCAATTTTCTCAACATTGAGAAGTCCTTCGTGCCTTCCCGGCTTCTCTTTAGAATGGTAGAAAATTTGGGCTAATGCCTTATAGAGGATATCTGAGATTAAAGTGCTCTTCCCAGAACCAGAGACACCCGTGATGCAGACCAATAGGCCTAAGGGAATCTTCACATCAATCCCCTTCAAATTATTCTCTTTTGCCCCTTTGATGAGAAGAAAATCTCCCTTTGGTAGCCTCCTCTGCTTCGGCAAAGGGATTGCCTTCTTTCCAGAGAGGTAGGCACCGGTGAGTGATTTCCCATTTCTCATAATTTCTTTTGGTGTCCCTTCTGTTACCAAGTAACCACCTCCCTCTCCGGCACCCGGTCCTAAATCAATCACATAATCCGCGGCGAGAATCATATCCCGGTCGTGTTCCACCACAATCACAGTATTTCCCAAATCGCGCAAGCGGAGAAGAGAGGTGATTAACTTCTGATTATCCCTAATGTGCAGTCCGATACTCGGCTCATCTAAGATATAAGTAACCCCGACCAGACCGGAACCAATCTGTGTTGCCAACCTCACCCTCTGCTCCTCACCACCTCCTAAAGTATCGGTTCTTCGGTCCAGGGTGAGGTAATCAACCCCAACCGCAATTAAAAATGATAGCCGCTTCTTAATCTCCCTTATCAACTCTTCGGCGATTAACCTCTCGGTCTCCGAAAGTTTGAGGGTATTAAAAAATTGGTAGGTATCTTTAATAGAGAACCGAGTGACATCATAGATTGATTTATTTTGAATCTTTACCGAAAGACTCTCTTTTTTCAAACGGGCACCGCCGCACTCCGGACAAGGCAAAATTGCCATATACTTTTCAATCCATTCTCGGGTAGAATCGGAATCGGTCTCCCGATAGATTCTTTCTAAGTGGGGAATGAGACCTTCAAATCGCTCATAATTCCGATAGATTGTCCCATCCCACCTTTCGTATTCAACCAAAATCTCTTCTTCACTCCCGTAGAGAAGAACTGCCTTCGCCTTTTTGGGAATTTCCCGCCAGGATTTATTCAAATTGAATCCATAATATTTTGCCAATGCTTGCAAATTAGCGGTAAACCAAGAACCTTTTGGTTCACCCCAAGGTTCTAAAGCCCCTTCCATTATGGAAAGTTCCGGATTAGCAACAACCCTTTCCGGATCAATCTCCATCTTTGTTCCAAGACCGTGGCAAGCCGGACAAGCGCCATAAGGGGAATTAAAAGAAAATAACCGGGGAGAAATCTCCTCGTAACTAAAACCGCATTGGACACAAGCAAAATGGGTAGAAAAGATATGCTCCTTGCCGTTAGCCAAAATTAAAACTAATCCTTCTCCTTCCCTCAACGCCAGTTCTAAGGAATCCGCCAATCTCTTCTTCACCTCCGGTTTCAAGAGAATCCGATCAATGACAATTTCAATGTTATGTTTCTTATATTTATGGAGTTCCGGCGGTTTATCAATATCATAAATTGTTCCATTCACCCGCACCCGGACAAATCCTCTTTTTTTTATCCTCGCAAATAAATCCTTATATTCCCCTTTCTTTCCTCTAATCACCGGTGCCAAAATCTCTACTCTTGTTTCATTTGGCAAACCCATTATCTTTTCCACAATCACATCCGTAGTCTGGCGGGTAATTTCGATCCCGCAGTTCGGACAATAAGGCTTACCAATTCGGGCAAAAAGGACACGGAGGTAATCGTAAATCTCGGTTACCGTGCCAACAATGGAACGGGGATTTTTCGCCGCACTTCTCTGTTCAATGGCAATAGAAGGGGAAAGTCCCTCAATTTTATCAACCGCTGGTTTTTCCAAAACTCCCAAGAACTGACGGGCATAGGCGGAAAGGGATTCAATATACCTTCTCCTCCCTTCCGCATAAATTGTATCAAAAGCCAGAGATGACTTTCCCGAACCAGAAATTCCAGTAATCACCACCAAACGATTCCGGGGAATCTTCACATCAATGTTTTTTAGGTTATGCTCCCTTGCCCCCTTAACGAGGATGTAATCATCTTCCTTTCTCATCTCTTTAATAGACTTCTAAGATAAAACAACGGAGGTATTCTGACTCCGGCATACTTAAAATTATCGGATGGTCTGGTCCTTGGCTGAGCCGGCCGATAATTCGAAAATCCCGATGCGCCTCCTCCGCGGCACTTACCAGACATTCTAAAAAATCCTGCCAGAAGAAGTAATGGGAACAGGTGCAACTAACGAGAGTTCCACCTGGTCGTAAAAGGCGCATCGCTTGAAAATTTATATCCCGATAACCTCGAAAACCATCTTCCTTATCCTTTAAGGATTTAATGAAAGGAGGTGGGTCAAGGACAATAATATCAAATCGTTTTCTTTCCCGATAGAATCCCCGTAGGAGATTAAAGGCATTACCCAGAACGAATTGACACCTCTCAATTACCCCATTCAATTCCGCATTTCGCTTCGCCAAATCTAAAGCCGGTTGGGAACCATCAATCCCTAAAGAACTTTTTGCCCCACCGAGACAGGCATTTATAGAAAAACTCCCGGTATAGGTAAAAACATCCAAAACCTCTTTTCCCGCACTTAACTCCTGAACTTTCTTTCGGGTAAGGCGCTGGTCAAAATAATAGCCAGTCTTCTGCCCCTCTTTGATATTGACATAAAACTTTGCTCCATTCTCACTAATAATTAAATCATCAGGTATCTCTCCGTACAAGAGACCTTCCTTTCGTTCTAAACCTTCCACCGTCCTCCCTGAAAAATCGTTCTTTTCAAAAACCCCCCGCACCGGAAAGAGTTCACAGAGTGCCTGCACAATTTTATCTTTTCTTAAATCCGCGCCGTAGGAGTAGGTCTGCAAAACAAAACAATCCCGGTATTTATCAATCACCACTCCGGGTAAGGAATCGCTTTCCCCGTAAACTAAACGGAAATCCTCCTCTTCGGGAAGAAAATTTTTCCGGTATTGATAGGCATTTTCCATCCGCTTCTTCAAAAAGGGCACATCAAAATCTTCACCCTCCGGAGAAAATATCCTTAACCGAACCGAAGAATTGGGATTCCAGAATCCAGTGCCAATGAACTTCTCCCCTTCATAAACACGAACCACATCCCCTTTTTCTAAATTACCTTTAATCTGAATAATCTCATCCTTATAACACCAGAAGTGCCGCTTCTTAGATGGCTTTCTTTTTACTACTACTGCTTTTTCCATAAGACTTTTTTAACCCCGAAATTTACTTCATCTACGGTCCTATAAAATGTTTCCTCACCGGAGAGGTAAAAAAAATTTTATCCGGATCTCTTTCTCCTGAACCGTCCAGATAATATCTGCTCTCTCCCCCGGAATAATTTTCCCGCTTTCATCAGAAATTGGAAAATTCCGAAACCACTCTTCCTTAAACTCGGTATTCGGAGAAAGAAAAAAAGGTGGTGGGTTCCCTTCACCGAAAGGTGGCAAAAGAAATACTACTTCGGGAACCTCAGGTAGAGGGAGAATGCCATCCACCATAATGGTCTTCTCTTTATCGCTCCCGAGGTTTTTCTGTGTCTTCGGCAAAAATTCTTTCTCGGCATATTCTCTTGCCTTTTTGATAAAATTTTCTAAGTTCTCTTCTTTTATTGAGAAGCCACACGCCTTTTTATGCCCTCCCCAATCTAAAAGGAGAGAAGAGTTTTCTTTTAATAGTTCTAATAGATTAGCCTCATCCGTTCCCCGACATTCCGCGACCCAGAGTCCATTCTCCTTCTTGCCGATAACCAGCACCGGGGAAAAATATTTATCCCGAAAACGATTGGCGATATGACTAAGAAAACGGAGGTTGAGAAAGATATTTTTCACAACAATAAGCCCGGGATACAAACTCTTTACGGTCTCCGCCAAGGAGATTGCTTCTTCCACTTCCTTTTTGAATATCTCCTGCCTTTCCACCATTTTATCAAAGATTCCTTTTACCGTCTCTTGGTCTTTGGTGAGGAAAAATTGACAGGCTTCTTCGCCATCAATTGTCGCAAAAAGAGAGAAAAGGGCATTAACATCTTCAAAGCGGCTGATAATGTCCCAGGCCGGCCTCGTTTTCTCTTTTCTTAAAAACTCAATTCCCTTTTTGACAATTATCCGGTTCTCTTTAATTAGGGGAACCCGGTCAGAGATTGTACCGAGAGAAGCGAGGGCTAATGTTTCAGGTTTGGCCCCAATCCATTCCCCAATTTTTGCTCCTAAGAGATTTTCAATCAAGGCAGAAGCAAACTTAAAGACCACGCCGACCGCGGCTAGTTCGGAGAATGGATACCTGCTTCTGGGAATTTTTGGATTGACAATCGCCACCGCCTCGGGTAAACCGATGACTGCCTCGTGATGGTCAATAATAATTGTCTCAACCCCTTTCTCTTTTAATTCTCTTACCTCAGAATTATTCGTTGTCCCGCAATCAACCGCAATCAAAAGTCTTATTTTATTTCTCCCCAACCAATCTTCTGTTGAAAAAATCTTTGGGGGATAAATCCCGTGCTTAAACTGATGCTTTTTGGGAATGAAGTGGAAAACCTCTGCCCGGAGGTCTTTAAGCACCCCTTGCAAAAGAACTGTACTCGTAATCCCATCCATATCTTCATGACCCCAAATGAGAATCCCTTCTTTCTTCTTGATCGCCTGTTTTATCCTTTCCAATGCCTGGTCAATGTCTGGAAGAAGATAGGAAGGATGGAAATCCTTTTCGGAAGGGTATAAAAAACTGAAAACATCCTCTTTTGTCTCCATCCCCCTTAAAATTAAAGCCCTTAAAATCCCTTCGGGCAACTCGGTCTCTTTTTGGAGAAGGGCAAGTCTTTTTTCATCAACTTCTTTTAATTGCCACATAAAAATTATTTTACCCGACAATTGTTAAAAATCAAGGAAATAACCTTTCGGTTTCTAAGTTTTTCCTTGCGGAGAAGAGGCGCTTCTACCTTACCAAAATCACCTTGGTATATCGGCTCTTCCTTTTAAGAAGATAAATTCCCGAACTTTTTATCCCTCCAGAAGATATCCTTCTCCCTTTAATATCATAAATCTCTACCCCCTCTTCCCAAATTCCCTTCCGGAAGAGAAAACTCCCCTTTCCAATCTTTTGCCGATAAACCCCTTCTTCCCTATCCCCGGAATACTCAATCATCTTCGCAAATATCTCCCAGTTATTACTAAAAAAGTTCTGCCAAATTACCCAAACCTCATCATTACGGATTAGAATCTTGGGATAAATATCCATCCCGGTATTTAAGTCAACTGGTTGGGGAGTTTGCCAAAGAGCATTCTCATAATAAGAATAATAGACATTCCAATTCCCATCCCGATTGGTCTGCCAGACTAAAAATGGCCTTCCTTGATTATCGGTTGCCATATCACAAAATAGGTCATTAAAAGTGTCCAAGGTGATTCTTATCGGTGGGGAAAAGTTATTACCATCCCAATAAGCACCATAAATATTACCGTTACCATCATCAAAACTCTGCCAAGTGACCCAGAGCCTATTATTGCCTTCTAAGGTAGCAGAAGGACGATAAGCCCTTTTCTGATTACCAGAGATTGGACCAATCTCATACCAGAGAC
>JBDRVU010000036.1:0-493 GCA_039802085.1 Caldifarciminota bacterium | reverse complement strand
TCAAAGACCAATTTGTGCCATTAAAAGTAGAAGTGAAAATGTCTAAGTTTCCCCTTCTTCGGGATTGGAAAAAGACCCGAACAAAATTATTTGAATCCCGAACCAAGGAAGAATTTAGGGCACAAGAAGAGTCAACCACAAACCTCTGCCTTGCGGACCAAGAATTATTCTGATAGATACTATAATAAAGGTTATAAGCCGAATGGTTATTGGTATAGTCAAAATGGGACCAGACGCAGATTGGATTGCCATTTCGGTCCTTACTCAGAACCGGGCACACATCCCAATAGGTATGAGGGCCAATAAAACCCGCATCCTGCCAGGAGTTATCCCGATACGCAGAATAGATATCAAAACGACCATTCGTCGTATTTCTGCCGGTGGTCCAGGCAACCCAGATTTTATTATCCGAACTTAGAAGAACCGCTGGTGCGTTATCGGTCTCGGAATTAGGTGAGACAACCTCCACATCTAAACCCGGCTTTAGAGAATA
>JBDRVU010000035.1:0-8544 GCA_039802085.1 Caldifarciminota bacterium | reverse complement strand
TAATTGCGATGGTGGCTCTGATTGGTAAAAGAAGGGCGAGAGAAAAAATAATTCCCTCAAGGATTAAGACTAAAAGTAACCATTTTTTGTTTATCGGGTAAGATAAGGAAATAGGGGAGGATAAATCCTCTGGGGTATCTTTAACCACGGTCTTTTTTCTCTTTGGGGGAGAAAAAATTTTTAATTAAAGGGAGGTCGTTTTTGGCTATTTCTTTAATTTTTACCCATTCCTGGTAAGCAAAAGAATCTCTGGGCAAATTTTTTCCGTACTCTAAACCAAAGGCAAGAAGGACACCGCCCAGAAAACTTAAAAGAAAGGCGAATATGACAATTATTCTCCTTTTTGGGAAACTTCTCCTTTCCGGGACTCGGGCATAATCCAAAACGGTTATGGTTGGGGTGTCGCGCGCTTCTAAAATTTTTGCCTGCTCGTACTGTTGAATCAAAAGGGCATAAATCTCCTCTTGCACTCGATAATCCCTTAACCTTCGGGCATATTCCGCGGCCACCACCGGTAAATTCGCAAAGGGAACCGCAAAGCCCGCGCCGTAGCCTTTCCCTTTCTTCCCGGTTTCAATCTCCGCCAATTGCCGCCGAAATTCACCAATCTCCCTTTTTATACCCGTGAGATAGAAATTGTCCGGGGTGGAAACATTCTGCACAATTCCTAACTCCATCTCCTTTTTTAATAATTCCGCTTTCAGTGAGGCGTAGGCATCAATTACCGCCTTCGTCTCTTCATCCAAAGCCACGACCCGATGCCTTTCTTGAAAGACCCTTAAAGATTCCTGAGCGGTTTTTAATTCATTTAAGGCACTAGTTAATCTCTTTTCAATGAAGACGCGCATATTCTTTCCCCGGCTCATATTTGACTCTTTAAGGAAGCGGTCTAACTCATCAATATAAGCATTGGCAATCTCCGCCGCCAGTTTTGCCTTTGGTGCTTCCACGTTAATCGTTACTACCCCCTCTTCACTCACCGTAATCTTTGTTGCCTGGGATAGAATTCTCACCGCCAGTTCCATACTCTTTTTAATTTTATAAACTTTCATCAAGTCACACTTAATAATTATCCGCTCTTGGATTGTCCGACTACCCAGAATTGCCGCAATCAAATCGGAAGGGGTAGCACCGGGAAGGAGGCTGCCACCCCGGGCTAATCGGCTCAATTTAGGAATAGACAATCCGCTTACTCCTAAAACTCCGGCGAATTCCGATTCCTCGGATGGGGGAAGGATTTGGGCGGTTGATTGATATTTCGGCGGCAAAATGAAACTGATGATGACCGCCAAAATGGTAAATATTAAAACATCATAGAAGATTAACTTTCGGTATTTAACCAATACTCCCAGATATTTTAGTAATGTTTCCATCTTTTAATCTAAAATAAAAACTCCTTTATGTCAACCTCTTTACCAGAAATTTCCGAATCCTTAGACTCGCCTTACCGTCCCCAAAGGGATTTTTCACCCGTGCCATCTTCAAGTATTCAGAACGCGACGATAGTAACCTTTCGGTCTCTGCGACAATCCTTTTTTCATCCGTTCCTACCAATCGGGCGGTGCCGGCAGAAATCGCCTCGGGTCTTTCGGTCTTTTCCCTTAAGACTAAAACCGGTTTTCCCAAAGCGGGTGCCTCTTCCTGAATGCCACCGGAATCGGTCAAAATGAGATAGGAACTTTTTAAAAGGTAGGCGAAAGGAAGGTACTCCACGGGCGGGATTAAATGAATCCTTTCCCTCCCCCCTAAAATTTTATGAGCCGGAATTCGGATGTTAGGATTTGGATGAACAGGATAGATAATCTCAATATCTTTATTCCTTTCCGTTAGCCGGGCGAGGGCGGAGCAAATCCTTAAAAACGGTTCTCCAAAACTCTCCCGGCGATGACAGGTAACAAGAATAAGCCGATTTTTAGGATTTAATTGCTGCAAAACTGCCACTTTCCAATTGGGATGCAGATTCAGGACCAGATATAAAGCATCAATCACTGTATTGCCGGTAACGATAATCTGATTTTTGGCAATTCCTTCTCTTAAAAGATTGTTCTTTGCCTTTTTGGTCGGGGCAAAATGGTAATCGGCTAAGTGGCTAATGAGGCGTCGGTTCATCTCCTCCGGGAAAGGGGCGTATTTGTCTAAGGTCCTCAGACCGGCTTCAATATGAGCCACCGGAATTTGGCAATAGAAACTGGCTAAGGCGGAGGCAAAAGCGGTTGTCGTGTCCCCCTGAACAAAGACTAAGTCCGGTCTTTCCTTTTTTAATAATTTTTCTAAACCGCGCAGGACTCGGACATTAATATCAAAGAGGGTTTGTCCTTCTCGCATAATGCCCAAATCAAAGTCGGGTTGTAAATAAAAAGTCTTTAAGACCATATCAAGCATATCACGGTGTTGGGCGGTGACGCAGATTTTTATTGAAAATCTTTTCTTATCTTTTGCTAATTCCTTTATTACCGGTGCCAATTTAATCGCCTCGGGGCGGGTGCCAAAAATAAAGAGGCAGTGAAGAGGTGAAGAAAGAACTAAATTTTTACTACTTTTTTCCTTCGCCACGAGCCAAAAGGAGTTCCTCAATCTTTCCTAATAACTCTTCATAATTAAAGGGTTTAGTAAAGTAAGCATCGGCTCCGGCCTTTTTTGCCTCTTCAATATCCTTCTCTTGGGAACGGGCGCTGAGGATAATGATGGGTATGTCTTGATACCTCCGATCCCTTTTTAAGAAATTACATATCTGATAGCCGTCCATCTCCGGTAGGATTAAATCTAAGATGATTAAGTCGGGCTTTTCTTGCCGCGCCCGATTAAAACCGAGTCGGCCATTGCCGGCAGTAATTACTTCATAACCATGAGTCGCTAATCTCTTCTCTAAGACCGCAACAATCCTTTCTTCATCTTCAATGATGAGAATTTTCCCTTTCATACTTTCTCCTTTTTTAATACTATTTTTAATATCTCTTCCCGGTTTACATCCTTCGGCAAAAAAATCTGGTAACTAACAAGGGGTGGCAGGGGAAACTCTTTTTTTAAGAAGTCGCGCAAAATGAGATAATTATCATAAGCCTTCTCTGAGGGGGCAATTAAGAAAATGACCGCTTCATCTTTTAAGATAAGCCAGCGGTAGAAACCGGAAGCGGCATTTTCTTTTTGCAGGATTTTCTCTATCTCCTCAGAAAGATTCAATGGCTGCTCACTTAGGGGCTCAATAAGAAAAAGAGCCAAGGGCAGATTGGTTCTTTTTGTCTGCTCTTCCGCCCATTTTAGGGTGTCTTTTAGTTCTAAGATTTCCGAATAAACTGGAAGGGAAAAATAGAATTCTGTTCCCTTATTCTCTTCACTCTTAAACCAAATTTTACCATCATTGATACCTACTAATTCCTGACAGAGGGCAAGTCCCAAACCGGTTCCTGGTTCGCGTGGGCCACCGCTTCTTTCAATCCGACAGAACCTTTGGAAGATTTTTCCCTGTTCCTTCTTTGGGATGCCGATGCCCGTATCCTTTACCCCAAAGACTACTTCTTCCTTTTCCGGATGAAAGTTGGCGGTAATTTCAATTTTCCCGCCGTTGGGGGTGAACTTTATTGCATTCCCAATAAGATTATTTAGGATGCGATAAAGATGAGCCTCATCAGCAAATACCGAAGGCAATTCTTCTGGAAGAGAGACAGAGAGGGTAATGTCTTTATTCTCAATTACTTTTTTGAATGGATTTAAGACCCGCTGGATTATCTCTTCGCCTCTCAGTTTTTTCTTTTTCACCGAAATCCGACCGGATTCCACCCGGGAGAGGTCTAAAAGGTCATTGATAAAATCAGCCAAACGTCTTGCTTCCTCTAAGGCTAATTTTAGAAACTTTCTCTGTTCCGGATTAATTTCTCCTAAGGTTCCATCTTCACAGAGTCTAATCCCTTCAATGATTGTGGTTAAAGGCGTGCGTAAATCATGAGAGACCGCAGAGACAAATTCACTCTTTGCTTCATTTAATCTCAACAATTCTTTATTTGCCTTTTCCAACTCTTCGGTAAGTTGGAGGAGTTTTTTTCTTTGAAGAATAAATGCTCGGTTTAAAATTTCCGGATGATTGCTTTCTCTTTCTTGAACAATGATTAAATGGGCGAAGGGTTTTTCCTGCCAAAAGAGGGGACAAAAATTAACCATCATATTTAGATTAGTCCCATTCTTGCGCCGCAGGTTCACGGCAAAAGTTTTATTTTCCGAAGATTCTAATACCCCTTTTTCTTCTTGCCCGATAAGAAACTCTCCCCAATTCCGTCCCACTAACTCTCTTCTCTCGCCGCCAATCAACTCGGCCATTTTCTGATTGACTAAAATTACTACCCCTTCCCTTTCCAAGATAATTCCTTCTGCCCAGTTATTGATAATGGCGTCAATGGTTTTTATATCTAATCTCTCTTCGGTCGGAGAAAGAATAAAAATCGTATTAGCAATTTCGCCTTTTTTCTGGCCGATTATAATATCAAGAAACATTAACTCTTCCTTACCATTTTCTCGAACGATTTTTATTTCTCCTTTGGTGATTATTTGCTTCTCGGTAGTGATACGATTTTGATAAAAAGGGTTTATTTGCCTTTTTAGTAGTTTTATACATTCTTCCTTTTTATATCCCAAAAAAGAGATTAAACTATCACTCACCCAAATAATTTCACCTTTACTATCTAAAACGAAAAAGAACATGATTTTTAGTCAATTATACCATTGGTCCGGAAAAAGTCAATCTTTTTATTGTTAACCTATTGACATTAGAAAAATTTCTGGTATTTATAAAAGGAGAAAAATGTATCGAAAAAAAATACTTCTCATTGATGATGATTCCCATATCTTAGATATTTTAGAGGCTCGTTTGGAAAAAAGTGGTTATTCTTGTCTTCGGGCAATGGAAGGGATTAAGGCATTAAAATTGGTGGAGGAAGAGCATCCCGACCTTATTATCCTTGACATCCTCCTGCCTGGAGAACTGGATGGTTATACCCTCTGTAAGCAATTAAAGACCGATATTCGCTTTAATAAGATTCCTGTCATCCTTCTCTCCGGTCTGGATGAGGAGTATCACATTCAAGAAGGGTTGAAAAGGGGAGCGGATGCCTATATCACAAAACCATTTCAGCACGAGGATTTAATCGCCAAGATAGAAGAACTAATCCGGAAAAGAGAAGAAAAACTCCCGGCGGATGATTAAGAGAGGCTTCCTAACCCTAATCTCCTTCTCCGGAGTTAAGTCGCCTGCCCAATTTCCAGCATCATCTCCTCGGTTACTTCTTAGACCTTTTTATTAAGCACTAATCTTCCCCTAAGATATTTTTAATAATAAGATGGACGCAGAAAAAACCATTATAGTGGATGGTTGACATTTTTCTATAATTTGTTATAATGCGAGTTTTTAGGAAAGCAAGAGAAGTAATTTTGAGTGGTGAAGAAAAAAATATCAGCCACAGAAATTAGTAGGGTAACACAGAAGAACATATCGGCTATCGTTATTGGGTATTGCCCGTTTTACTTGTGGTCAAAGGTGAGGCGATTGGCGATATGCTTGGGGATAAGCGGGTATGATTTTCCGTGGCATTCTGCTTATTTCTGCGGCAGAGGAGGACGGTATGAGATACCGAAGCACCTTAATCATCACCCTTATCCTTATTATGGGTATGGTGATGGGAAGCGGCGATTTGCCGCAGGATAGAGCCGTTGTCTTGGCAAACGAACCGCCGAATAAGGCAGCGGTGAGAGCGGATTTTCTTCAGCCTAACATTCCGAAGATGATGAACTATCAGGGAAAACTGACCGATAATTCGGGTAACCCTTTGAATGGCCACTTTGATATGACCTTTACCATCTACGATGCGGCGACCGGCGGTAATCTCTATTGGCAGGAAACCCAGAGTGGTGTTTTAGTAGCGCAGGGAATATTTAATGTCCTTTTGGGTAGATTGAACCCAATTAATAGTCTTCCGGAAGGACCAGACTGCTTTTTGGAGATAAATATAGGAGGAACTACTCTTTCTCCCCGACAGAGGATAGTTTCCAATGGCTATTCCTATTATACCCAAACCGCGGAAGATGCTTATAAATTAGGTGGTATTCCGGCGGCTAACTATGCGGTTTTACCGGTTGAGACCGATGAGATACAAAACGGTGCAGTGACAACAGTCAAGATTGCTGACGATGCGGTGAACTCTGCTAAAATTTATGATGGTCAAGTCTTCAACTCGGACCTTGCTGACAATGCGGTTACAACTGAGAAGATTCAGAATGGAACAATTCAACCAGAAGACCTTAGTTTTATCGCGGATGATAATGATTGGGTTAGGGGCACACCGGATAGTGTTCTTTATACCATAAGGCTACTGGGGATTGCTCGAGGTGGAGCGAATAATATGCTTCATGGCAATTACCAGTATACTCATACCAATTTTGGTATCGCCTGCACAACAGGGACCCAAGGCTATAATTTTTTCTATTGTACAATTGGTGGTGGTCGGGGCAACACCGCGAG
Organism: Caldifarciminota bacterium; assembly: GCA_039802085.1. GTDB lineage: Bacteria > Hydrothermota > Tepidihabitantia > Tepidihabitantales > JBDRVQ01 > JBDRVQ01. Next base: position 2,039 of record JBDRVU010000035.1, on the reverse strand, counting down.
TCGGAGTTATACTACTATTGGTGGCGGTAATTTCAACCGCGCGAGCAGTGAATACACCACAATTGGCGGAGGTCAACAAAATACCGCAAGTGGTTATTCCGCTACAATTGCCGGTGGTTATCTAAACAATGCATCCGGTGTCGGCACTGTGATTGGCGGTGGATATTATAATGCCACAAGCGGTGACTACGCCACTGTTGGTGGTGGCCGCTCTGATTCAGCAAAAGCTATTTACTGCGGAGTCTTTTCTGGTTACAGTAACTTAGCCGGCGACGCACCGGCGGATACCGCGGCAACCATTGCTGGTGGTTGGGATAATTCAGCAACTGATAAATACTCTTTTGTTGGTGGTGGTTACTCCAATGATGCGAGTGGCATCGGGTCCACGATTGCTGGTGGTTCTCAAAATACCACCACCTCCAATTATGCGACAGTGGGTGGTGGCCTAAGCAACACTGCTTACTTTTATGCTACGGTTAGCGGCGGTACCCAAAACATTGCGGGTGGAAGCAGCGCCACAATTAGTGGCGGTTACCAAAATAATGCTAATGGAAGTGGAGCTGCGGTTGGTGGTGGGAACTTCAATAGCGCCAGTGGTAGTTACGCGACGGTCAGTGGCGGCTACTTGAATAGCGCCAGTGGTAATTACGCGACAGTCGCTGGCGGTTCGAATAATATTTCTTCGGGCGATTATAGTTTTACAACAAATAATAGTTCAATAGCTCTCTATAGCAACTCGGCAGCCTTTAATGGGCAGACGACAACCGCATCCGGGCAAACCCGTGTTGGCGCCCTTTCTAAGGCATCCGGCACCTTTACCATTGACCATCCCTTAGACCCATATAATAAAATCTTAAACCATTACTTCGTTGAATCACCGGAGATGGTTAATATCTATCGGGGAGTGGCGGTAATTGGCACTGATGGTAGAGCGGTTATCCATCTACCTGATTATTTTGATGCCCTGAACGAAAAGCCGATGATTCAACTGACTGGTGTTGGTAGTTCTGATGTCTATGTTGCTGAGAAGGTAAGTGGAAACCGATTTGTAATTGGTGGTAGACCGGGCATGGAAGTCTATTGGCAGGTGACTGGTGCTCGGAAGGACCAATCCGCGGAGATTACCAAAATCTTGATGCCGGTGGAACAACCAAAGGATGGTGAATTAAAGGGCAGGATGTTGGATGATGACTTTTTGGTCTCAACCAAGGGGCAACTTGATAGGATGGGTTATGGTAGCAAGTTTAATTTCCGCACGCCGCAGGCAAGGGAGAGGTATGAGAATCTAAAAAAGATGCCCCAGGAACAGGAAAAGGAGATTGAGAAAAGGGTTAGGGATTTAAAAAACCGACCCGAAGAGAAGTAAAGAGAGATTAGGGATAAATAGATAAAGTCTCTTTTATAGAATCAAAAAGGCGACATAAAAGTCGCCTTTTAAGAAAAGGGCCTTTATCTTCAAGTTTCTCGTTTTTAATAACTTAGTATTTTTAGGTTAAATTTGAACTGAGCCCTACCACCGCTTCCCTTACCACCACCCTACCCACTTCTTATCCGTCCTTCTGACTGTCCTTTAAGGAGTAATTTTCTCCCTAATCTTTCCCCGAAAGAAGGGTCTAATTTTCTTGCTGATTTATCGCCTAATAAAAGGTCTAAAAAATTGTCTAACCCTTAGACTAATTTGGAGAGTAGGGGGCTGGGTTGTGAGGTATCTGGTTGCGGGAGGGTATCTCCCCGCCCTCTCAATTTCAGTTAATTTTTTGAAGAAGTCCCAATGCCAAGGTTTTTTTCCATCTTGTTCTGTTTATAGAGAGCGCGACCTTCTCAGGATTCGGAAACCGAGATTCACCTCACCGTAGTTGACACAAGTGATTGGGGAGCGGAGCGATGCTTCGTAGTTGGCATAATTGGTTAGCGGGAATTTTTATTTAGCCAAACTGCTGCCTTTAAGAGTTCTTTAATATCGCCAATGTTATGTTCCCCCGGGGTAATGACTAAGGTATCACGCAGACCATTTTCTTGAAAGACTTTATGGAGATAAC
>JBDRVU010000034.1:0-8723 GCA_039802085.1 Caldifarciminota bacterium | reverse complement strand
ACCTCATTTAATTCGTTCATATTTTTACCTCCTAATAAAAAAAGAGGCGGATAGGTTATTCCACCAAATTGTCCAAAGAGCAAAGGCGGAATAAAACCTTCCGCCTCTTAAGATACTCGTTTTTCTACAATTTTTATACTTAGACTTTCCCTCCTTGTTCTATATAGATAAAGATAATAAAAAATGGCAATTTGTCAAGTAAAAATTTTCCTTTTTCTATAAAATTTTTAATTAGAATAAGTTCCAATACATCAAAGACTTATAAATTAAGATAAGATTCAGTGTCACAAAATGGGGGGTATTTCCGTTTTTATTATAGAGGGGATGGGGTTCTAATCCCAACCCCGAAAAGGGAAATATGAGAGATGGCATTAAAGATGTGAAAGTCTTATTAGAGATTAAGGAGGGATTATCGGAGAAGTAGCCTTTAATTAAAAATGGGATTAAGTCACTCGCCTTTGGCGAAGTCTCGCCTCAAAGAGGCGGATAAGACCTTTATAAAATAGGAGGGGATCATCTTTATAAAATTGGGTGTAGCATACAGGGGATGGTATCAGGGATCTAAGGGCAGGTTTAACAATCAGCCCAATTCTTTCTTTAATCCTATTCCTAATTATGGGTCTAATTAAGAGTCTAAGAAGAGAGTTAATTGGAGGAATAAGGAAAAGTCTAATCGGCAGTCTCATTAAGGGTCTAATTACGGGCCTAATAAAAGGTCTAATTGAGTGCTTAATCCGATGTCTAACTGATAGTCTAACCGGTGGTCAATTTATATTACTTTATCTCACTATATTTCGGTTTGCCGAAGATTACTTTGCCGATTGAGGTATTTAGGGAGCCCAGGACCGAGACTTCAATCTCCCGACCGATAAACTTTGCTCCGCCGTCAACGATTACCTTTATCCCACCTTCTAAGTAGCCAATCCCTTCATCGGCATCCTTTCCCTTTTTCACAACTTTGACATTGATTAGAGAACCAGGAAGGTAAGCCGGTTTTAGGCAGTCAAATATCTTTTGTAAAGTAACTACGGATATATTCTTCTCGGTCGTTAGTTCTTCATTAGTGGTTAGGAGTAAAAGTTTCTTCTCTTTCGCCAATTTTATAATTTCTTCATCAGTCTTTTTCCCCTTGATCACACTTATATTCTTCCCCAGAGTTTTCTTCAGCCGTTCCAAATTTTCTTTTGCCTTTTTTTGTATCCAGTCTTCTTTCCCTTCCCAGTGTGGTTCAATAACCAAAAACTTCCCGGTAACTAATCCCAGTTCCAAAAAATCACAGATACGGCCATCCAAAATGGTTAAAGGGTCAATCAAAAATGCTTTTTCTTTTTTAAAGAGCATAAACCCTCCTATTTTATTAGGTCAAAGTTTAGTCATAGGAGTCCAAAAATTTCTAAGGCCTCCCGGATATTTCTCACCCCTATTTGTTCAACTCCTTCATTTTTTATCAGATTTTCTTTCGGGAGGAGAATCTTTTTATAGCCCAACTTACTGGCTTCCTTAATCCGGGCGGAAGCCAGATAGACTTGTCGCACCTCACCCAAAAGCCCTACCTCCCCGAAAGCGGTTAAATCAAGGGGTAAGGGTTTTTTCTTAACCGCGGAACAAAGGGCAAGGAGAGCGGAAAGGTCGCAGGCGGGTTCCTCAATTTTTAAGCCCCCGACGATATTTAATAAGACATCCCGAGAGGAAAAAGAAAGGTCAGCCCTTTGTTCTAATACCCAAAGGAGCATTGTCAGACGGCGCTGATCAAATCCCTGACTTAACCTTTGGGGATAGGGATAAAAGGTTGGGGTAACCAATGCCTGAATTTCACAGAGTAAGGGCCGAGAACCTTCCATCGTGCAGGTAACAACCGAACCAAAAACTGGTTCTTGGTATTGGCTTAAAAAGAGATGGGATGGGTTATCAACCGGGGAGATGCCGTTCTCGGTCATTTTGAAGACGCCCACTTCATTGGTGGCACCGAAACGATTTTTCACCGAACGGAGCAGGCGATACTCCCGCCACTTATCACCTTCAAAATATAAGACAACATCAACGATATGCTCCAAGGTCTTTGGTCCGGCGATGGCACCGTATTTGGTGATATGGCCAATGATAAAAACCGATACCTGATTGGTCTTAGCGATATTTAAGAGTTCCGAAGAAATTCCTCTTACTTGGCTAATACTTCCGGCACTGGCGGGTAGAGAGGATTTATAGACGGTTTGGATAGAATCAATGATTATAATCTGGGGGGAGATTTCTTCTATTGCTGAAAGGATTCCCTCCCAAATAACTTCGGAGAGAATAAAGAGAGAACTTTCTGCAATCCCGAGCCGAGTCGCCCTTAGTTTAATTTGTTCCTTGGATTCTTCCGCGGAACAATAGAGAACCTTTTCTCCTTGGTGGGCGAGAAGATGAGCAATTTGCAGAATAAGGGTTGATTTACCAATCCCCGGCTCGCCGCCAATTAAAATGAAAGAGCCCGGGACTAAACCACCCCCCAAAACTCGGTCAAATTCTTTCATCCCGGTTTTTTTCCTTAATGCCTCTGAGGAAACAACATCTTTTAGGGGTAGCGGTTTCTCGCCGCGGGAAGGGATTTCTTTTTTTGTCTCTTCAACAAAAGTTTCCCAGGAGTGGCAAATCGGGCAACGCCCAAGCCATTTAGTAGTTTCGTAGCCACAGTTGGTGCAGACGAAATGTTTCTTCTTCACAGTTCTTCAATAATCTCTTCCTCTTCTTCTTCGGTGAGGGTGAGGTTTTCAAAACGCATACATTCACCAAGAAATGCCAGATAGAAATGACCGGTTGGTCCATTACGCTGTTTGGCAATGAATACTTCAGCCTTTCCTTTATTTTTGCTATCGCGTTTATACATTTCCTCCCGATAGAGGAAGATGACCAAATCCGCATCTTGCTCAATCGCACCGGATTCGCGCAAATCGGATAGTTGGGGAATTGGTGGGTCTCTTTTTTCCGGACTGCGGGAGAGTTGGGAGATACAGACCACCGCGACATTTAACTCTTTGGCTAATGCCTTTAAGGATTTTGACATCTCCGCCACCAGTTCCTGCCGGGAACGGAAGGGGATTTTTGTATCCCGCACTCCTTCTAAGAGTTGTAGGTAGTCAATAACGATAAGGGAGAGGTTAGTCTCGGCTTTTAAGCGGCGCGCTTTGGCTCGGATATCCAGAACCGAGAGGGAAGGGGTATCGTCAATGAAGATTTGGCTTTGGTAGAGAGGACCGATAGTCCGTACCATTCGGTTCATCTCTTCCCGGGAGATTCTTCCCAGACGGAGATTTTTCAGACTAATCCTGGTTTCTGAGCAGAGAACTCTTTGGGCTAATAGTTCCTTAGACATCTCTAAACTAAATATAGCACAGGTGCAGTTATTCCTTTGTGCTACCTGCGTGGCGATATTTAAGCCGAAGGCGGTCTTTCCCATGGAGGGTCGTCCAGCAATGATAATGAAATCGCCTAATTGTAACCCAGAGGTTAATTCATCAAGTTTATAAAATCCGGTCTCAAGACCAGTGATAAATCGCTTCTTCTCTTTTTTAGTGAGTTCTTCAACTTCCCGCATCGTATTCATTAATAAGTCTTTTAAGGGGATAAAGGTCTTCTTGATTTTTTCTTCCCGGATAGCGAAGATGAGTTGCTCCGAGCGGTCAAGGAGGTTGTCAACGGAATCTACTTCTTCCATACTTTCTTGCACAATTTGGTTAGCAGTTTGGATTAATTTGCGGAGAAGCGCCTTTTCTAAAATTAACTTTGCCCACTCTTCAACATTGGCGGTGGTAGCAACCGAATCCACTAAGGGCAGGAGGGTCTCCTTGCCTTTGCCTTCTTCTAAGACCTTTTCCTTTTCTAATTCATCGGAGACGGTGATATAATCCGGGATAGTATTTTTCTCAAATAAGTTCACAATGGTGCGGAAGATTGCCCGGTGTAGGTCTAAATAGAAGCAGGATTCGTCAAGATATTCCAAGACCCGAGGCAGAATTTGGGGGTCCAAAAGGATTGCCCCCAAGACCGCGGCTTCGGCATCAATGTCGTAGGGGATTTTTTTCTCGGCCATTTAAGAGATTTGGTTTTTGATTTTTTTAAGGAGGAGAGAAGCAAACTCCTTTTTTGTCATCTCGGGCAGAACTTCTATTTTCCCATCCCGGTAGAAAAGGGTCGGTTTGATAAAATCGCCTTCCAGAGCGGATGGTGGATTGGCACAGATAAGGTCTAATTTTTTCTCCTTTAATTTGCGTTTTGCTTCCTTCATCATCTCCTCTTCGCTGTCCAAGGAAAACCCAACCTTAAAGATTTTTTCGCCCGCGAGACTTTTTAGGATGTCAATATTTTTTACTAAGGGAAGGGAAAAGGCTCTCTTTTTTATCTTCTTTTGGGTTGAGTGGGCGGGTTTATAATCACCGACCGCCGCGGTCATAATCAGGACATCAAAATTTTTAATCTCTTTCTTTATCGCGGAAAGGATCTCCTGAGCGGTGCGGACCGAAAGAATTGGTATATCTTTTGGTCTCTCCTCCATCCGACCAGCGATAAGAAGACAATTGGCGCCTAACGCTCTTGCCTCTTCCGCCAACTCTTTACCGAGCCTTCCCGAGGAACGATTGGTGATTACTCGGACTACGTCAATATCTTCTTCGGTGCGACCAGCGGTAATCAAAATCTTTAAGCCGGAAAGGATTTTCTCTTCTCTCATTCCCCAAAAAATAGATTTGACAAAGGAGAGAATCTCTTCGGGCTCGGGCATCCGACCTTTTCCCCAATCACCGGAGGCAAGTTTACCTTCTTGGGGCGGTATAATGTGGTAGTTGAGGGATTTTAACTTTTTGATGTTCTCTTGAACCAGAGGATTTTCCCACATTAGGGTATTCATCGCCGGTACTAAAATTTTTATTCCAGAAAAAGCACAGGTGATGGTAGAAAGGGTATCGTCACAGATTCCGTGGGCAATTTTCGCGATGATATTAGCGGTCGCCGGGGCGATAATTAAAAGGTCTTTTTCCTGGAGTTCAATGTGAATTAAAGGGTTATCAAATAGGGAGGTTATTACCGGGTGATTGGTAAAGGTTTGGAAGGATAGGGGAGAAACAAACCTTTGTGCATTTTCTGTCATCACAACCCAGGAATCAAAACCTTCGGCTTGAAATAACCGGAGAAGTTCTAATGCCTTATAGACTGCAATTCCTCCGGTGACACCAAGGATAAGGGAAGGAGGAGTTTTTCGGGAGTAGTTACTCTTCGCTATTTTTCTTAGTTTTCTCATTTTTCCCTTCCGCTAAGATTTTTTTTAAGGCATAAACAAAGATATTTTCTCCCTCGGGTAGGGTGAATCTTCCTTCTTTTTGTTCTTCTAAAAGTTTTCGCACCAGGCGTGAGCACCGGATGATTACTTCATATTGGTTTTCAAAGGATTGCCCAATTTTTTCTGGTGCGAACTGGGATATATCTTTCATCTTAGTTCTCCTTTTATTATTTCAGTTATTTTAGCTACCGCTTTTTTTAACTCTTTATTTAAGACTGAATAATCACAAAGGAGGGAAGCGAATATCCTTTTGTCTTCGGAAAGACGTTTTTCTCTTTCTTCGGGCAAACGGTTAGTGAGGCGGCGAGCGATTTCCCTTAGCGATGGTGGTTTGATTAAAATTGTAACGGTTTTATCCGGAAAGAGTTTTTTAATTTTTTCTACGCCCACCGGTTCTAAGTTCAAAAGGCAGTTCTTCCCTTCTTTTAATGCCCGGAGAATCGGCACCTTTGGGGTGCCATAATAATTGCCGTAGCGCCTCACTGTTTCTAAGAACTTCTTTTCTTTCTGCCATTGGCGAAATTGACTTTGGGTAAGGAAGATGTAATCCAAACCATTTCTTTCGCCCTTTCTTCTTTCTCGGGTGGTGGCGGAGACCGAAATGAAAAAGTCCTTAAATCTTTTCTGCAACTCCTTACGGATAGTTGTCTTGCCACTACCCGATGGTCCAGTTAGAATAAAGATTAAAGGTTTTTTATCGACATTTTTAAGATTCATCCTCTTTAAGCATAATAAAGAAATGTTATTAGTCAAGAATAGAGATTTTTAATCCCTAAGAAAAGAAATCATTCCATATTTTTTACTTGCTCCCGCATCCTTTCAATTACTTCTTTCATCTCAATCACCTTTTTCGCGATGAAAAAATCCCGAGCCTTAGCGGAAAGGGTTTCCGATTCTCTAAGCATTTCTTGGAGAATGAATTCCAATTTCCGACCGGAGGTATTTTTCTTCTTTAACGCTGAGGAGAAGAGTCGGGTATGGGATAAAAGCCGGGTCAACTCTTCTGAGATATCGGTCCTTCCCGCCAAGATGGCAATTTCTTCTTGAATTCGGTTTTCCGGAAGGGGGCTGGGTAGTTCTTTAGACTTTTTAATTAATGCTGCTTTCTTCTCTTTTAACCGCCCGGGGATTCTTTTCTTTATGTCTTTTATGGCGGAGTTTAGTTTCTTTAAGTTTTGGTAGAAATCTTTTAATAAGTTCTCTCCTTCTTCTTTTCGCATTAGGCGGAGTCTTTGGCAGGCTAAAGTCAAAACTTCTTTTGCGGTTTTTTCCAGGGCATTCTTCGCCTTCCGGTTAATGGTGAAAACCCCGGGCAGGAGGAAAAGGTCGGATAGAGAAACTTCTCCGGACAAACGGAAATTTTCTTTTATCTCTTTTAGTAAAGAGAGGTATTTTTTTAATCTCTCGTGATTAAGGGTTAAGGGGAGGTGTTTTTCTTCCAGATGCATAGTAACGCTAATAAAACCCCGATGGTAATGTCTTCGAACAATCTCTTTGAGTTCCTCGCTAATCGTTTCCAATTCCGGCGGGAGGCGGAGGGCAATTTCTAAGTACCGATGGTTAGAAGAACGGATTTCACAGGTCACCCCTTGTCGACTGGCGCGGCCAATACCTGTCATACTGAACATTTCATTCCTCCAAAATTAAAGTTACGGGACCGTCATTTTCAATTACCACTAACATTGATTCACCGAAGATACCCGATTTTGTTGGCACCCCTTGATAGCAGAGGTGTTGGATAAATCGTTCGTATAAGACCTTTGCCTTTTCTTTTTCCGCCGCTTCTGAGAAGGAAGGTCGGTTTCCCTTTTTGGTGTCACCATAAAGGGTAAATTGGGAGACGACAAGGATTTCTCCTCCAATATCAAGAAGAGAGAGGTTCATCTTCTTATTTTCGTCTTCAAATATCCGGAGTTGGGGAATTTTATTTGCTAAGGCGATTGCCTTCTCTTCCCCATCTCCCTTTTTTATTCCTAAAAGAATGAGGATGCCTTGACCAATGCGCGCAATCTCCTCTCCCGTTTCTTTTTTCAAAACAAGAGAGTTCCTTACCCTCTGCAGAAGGGCAACCATTAGTTAAGACGGGAAATTTCTAAGAGGAGTTTTTTATTAACCGAAGGCGCGGTCAAAATCTTTCCTGTTTTCACTACGGGTTTATCCTGATAGAGGACAGAAAAATTTTTTAATTCTTTAATTGCCCTAATATCCCGGACGGTCGTGGCTGGTTTATCTTTTAAGATACCAGAACGCGCCAGAACCAGATTCGCCATACCTAAACCAACAAGACCTTTACGGGAAAAGTGATTGAGAATCGGAAGGAGATTTTTGTTACCGTCATAAAATAGAACTCCCGGACCACCAACTATAATTAAGAGGTCATATTTTAGGGTGTCAATATGATAGATGGAGATATGGGGTTTCACTACCATTTCGGAATCACCCAGGCAGGGGGTGGTATCAAGGGCGGCAATCGTTAAAGAAACATCACTCAAATTTCTTTGTAGGGTAGAGAAATCCGCTTCGGAGAATTCACGCGGAGCAATTAGGATGAGGTAATTCTTCGTTTGGGATTTATTTCCCAAAAGGAGAAAAGGCAAAAAGAAAATAAAAAAAGATTTCATATTCTACTTAAAATTAAGTCTACGGTAAAAATCCTTTTTGTCAAGTTTCTTTAGGGAGAATATGCTTAAAGGTAACGGTAGAGTAATACACTCCTTCCCCTTCTTCATTGATTGGCACCCAGAGGGCTTTTCTTTTCTCTAAGGTCTGGTCAAATGTGGCAACAGCAAAAGAAAATGTGTAACCCGCAACTTCCCTCAGTCCGGAATTTTTTAACTGGTATAGGTCGTAACTGAACCGATACCTTGGATATTCCCGAAAATTTCTTCTATTAGGGTTTTCCCGAAATTCCTTTCCCTGGAGGGCAAAGGCAATCTCTGGTAGGAGATCAATCAAAAAGACCTTTTCCGTTTCTTTTTTGAGATAAGCAGAAAGGAGTTGTTGGGCAAAGAGTTGAGGGTTGAATTCCCCGGGTCGGAGGGAACGGTAAAATTCCTGTAAGGAGCGGATGATTAGTGGTGGTTGAAGGGGGATTTTTCTTTTTATCATTTCCAATTTATTTCCCCAGTAGAGATTGGCAAAATTACGGTCAAAGTTTATCTCTAAGGTCAAGAAGCCAATCTTCAAATCCGGATATTGTCCCTTTATTGTCTTCCCCTCTTTTTCTACTAATTCTTTCAGTTCCCACCCAAATCTCTCCCTTAAAGATTCCTTTTCGGCTTTTAAGAAATTTGCTATCTCTTTGTAGAATTTCTCTGCCAGGTCTTTAAGATATTGGTTATTGATATTTTTGATTTCCTTTTCCCGGTTTAGGAAAAATTTTTCTATCTTTGCTAACTCTTTCTTCTCTTCT
>JBDRVU010000033.1:0-9037 GCA_039802085.1 Caldifarciminota bacterium | reverse complement strand
TGAGGCTACCCTGCCGGTAAGGAGCATTATGATAGACACCGATAGAATAAAGCATTGAGTCAAAACGGGCGGGTGAATGACGGATGGTATCTGCCCGATTATCCGGGAATTGCATTAGGATGCAGACAGTCTCTAAGGTGCGGAAACCTTTTAATTTATTTTCCCCAGGGACTTCTACTCCGGGGGGAAAGACTGGTTCTGGTCCAATTGAACCCGGTCGAGGCGGCATCGCAAAAATGAAGTTGAAAAGGAAAATTAAAAAAAGAGACATCTTCCCTCCTAAAGTTTATTTTTCTTTTGCCTTAAAAATTTGATTTAGGTAATCAACGATTTCCGCAATTGCGGTTCCCGGACCGAAGAGTTTACCGATGCCCATTTGGTATAGTTTCTCTTTATCTTCATCCGGAATTATCCCACCGCCAAAGAGATGAATCTCCTCGGCATTATTCTCCTTTAATAACCGTCGAACCTCAGAGAATAATGTCATATGGGCACCGGATAGGATAGACAAGCCAATGGCATCAACATCCTCTTGAATGGCGGTTCGGACAATCATCTCTGGGGTCTGATGGAGTCCGGTATAAATCACTTCAAATCCAGCATCCCTCAATCCCCGGGCAACGACCTTTGCTCCCCGGTCGTGACCATCAAGACCAGGCTTAGCAATTAAAATTCTAATCTTCTTTGCCATCTTCCCTCCTAAAATATTGGAGTTTCCCGGTATTCACCGAATACCTCTTTTAGGGTACCACAGATTTCACCCAGGGTGCAATAAGCACGGACGCATTCTAAAATTGGCGGCATAATATTCTCCTTACTCTGGGCAATCCCTTTTAATTCTTTTAAGGTTTTACTCACTTGATTATTATCGCGCTTTTTTCTTAGGTCCACCAATCTCTCTCTTTGTTCTTCTTCCACTCTTGGGTCAATCTTTAAGATTGGGATTTCCAACTTCTCATCCGTGAGGGTGAATTCATTCACGCCAATAATGAACTTTTTCTTCTCCTCCACCGCCTTCTGATAGCGATAGGCGGCTTCGGCAATCTCTTTCTGCGGATAACCCATCTCAATCGCCTTTACCATTCCACCTAATTCTCGAATCTTGGCAAAGTATTTATACGCCTCCTCTTCTAACCGGTTGGTGAGATATTCCACATAATAGGAACCAGCCAAAGGGTCAATCACATTTGGGACGCCGGTCTCATAGGCGAGGAGTTGTTGGGTGCGCAGAGCGATTAGAACCGCCTTTTCGGTTGGCAATGCCCAGGTCTCGTCCATAGAATTGGTGTGCAAACTCTGGGTGCCACCTAAGACCGCCTGTAATGCCTGAAAGGCGGTGCGGACGATATTATTTTCTGGTTGCTGGGCAGTTAAGGTGCAACCCGCGGTTTGGGTATGAAATCTTAAAAGAAGCGATTCCTTTTTCTTTGCCTGGTAAGTATTTTTCATCTCCCTTGCCCAAATTCTCCTTGCCGCCCGGAATTTGGCAATTTCTTCAAAAAAGTCAAGATGGGAGTCAAAAAAGAAGGAAAGCCTTGGGGCAAAAGAATCAACATCTAATCCCCTTTTTATCCCTTCCTCAACATAGGTGAAGCCATCCATCAGAGTGAAAGCCAATTCCTGAACCGCGGTTGAACCCGCTTCCCTTATGTGATAGCCGCTGATGGAAATGGTATTCCATTTAGGGACATATTTGGAACCGAATTCCATAATGTCGGTGATGATTCTTAAAGAAGGTTCTGGTGGAAAAAGCCAGGATTTCTGGGCGATATATTCTTTTAGTATGTCATTTTGGATTGTACCTCTTAATTGGTCCGGCTTCACCCCTTGCTTTTCCGCGGTGACAATATAAAATGCCCAGAGGACGGCGGCGGGACCATTAATCGTCATTGAGGTTGATACCTTATCTAAGGGAATACCTTCAAACAATGTCTCCATATCCGCCAAGGAAGAGATCGCCACTCCACAGACGCCAACCTCGCCTTTGGATAATGGGTCATCAGAATCCCGACCGTAGAGGGTGGGAAAATCAAAGGCAACGGAAAGCCCGGTTTCACCGTGTGCCAAAAGAAATTTGTAGCGCTTATTAGTGTCCTTAGCGGTACCAAAACCCGAGAATTGGCGCATCGTCCAGAGTCTACCCCGATACATCGTATGCCTTATTCCTCGGGTAAAGGGATACTCACCGGGAGTTCCTAACTTCTCTTCATAAACAAAATCTTTCAGGTCTTCTGGGGTGTAAAAAAGTTTCAGAGGGATTCCCGAAATTGTTTCAAATTCTTTCTCCATTTCCCCTCCTTCCAAAGTTTTCCTTTACCATTTTAATAATAATCTCACTTACAGTAAATGGGGTCAAATTCCCCTTCTCAATTTCTCTCACCCACCCGGGAAGGAGTTTTCTTATTTCCTCCTTCCCCCAGATTTCATTTTTAATCTTCTCCTCGGTCAAATCCTTTATCTCGGAGGCAATATTTTCCCTTCGCTTCTTTTCAATTAAGCGGTTTGCCATTAGATATTTTTGGTGCCTTTTGATTTCAGAAATAATCTCTTCTACCCCCGTGCCGGTTAGGGCACAAGTCTTGACCACCGGTGCTTGCCAGTTGGTATTCTCTTTCATCTTTAGGGTTGTAGAGAGTTCTAAGGCTAACCGGTCCGCTCCTTCCCGGTCCGATTTATTAATTAAGAAGATATCACCAATTTCTAAGAGACCCGCTTTCAAAGTCTGGATGGTATCGCCCGATTCCGGAACCAAGACGACGATTATCGTATAGGCGGTTTTTTGGATTTCAATCTCAATCTGACCAACACCGACCGTTTCAATGATGATTATATCCTTACCGAAGGCATCTAAGATGTCGCAAACCTCTTTTGTCCTTAGGGCAAGACCGCCAGAAGAACCCCGACTCGCCATACTCCGGATGTAGACATTTGGTTCTAAAAAAAGAGAAGCCATCCGCACCCGGTCCCCTAAAATTGCGCCACCGGTAAAGGGAGAAGAAGGGTCAACACAGACGATACCGAGAGAGAAGTCTTCTTTCAAAAAAAGGTTGGCAATTCTTTCTACCAGACTACTTTTTCCGCTTCCTGGTGCTCCGGTAATGCCAATCCGATAAGCCCGACCAATCTTGGGATATAAATTGGCTAAAATCTCCAAACTCTCTTGGGCATCATTCTCAACCAAAGAGATTACTTGGGATAATGCCCGAACCTCTCCTTTGTTAAATCGCTCCAAGAGTTCCTTCATCACTAATAACCCTTTTCTTATTCTATGGGAATTGGGCGATAAGTCAATAGGTGGGTGAGGTGATTAGTGATATTTAATAGTCAATACCGATCCGGTTTACTACCCCTTTTGTTAAGGGATGCTTTATCTCTTTAACCTCTGAAACCAAATCGGCAATTTTAATCAATTCCTCCGGGGCATAGCGACCGGTGATAATAATCTCTAAATCTCTTGGTGCGGAAACCAAAACCGGCAAGATTTCTTTAATATCTAATAGACCATAATCCAGAGCGCAATTTAATTCATCAAGAATTATCATATCATATTTTCTACCTGCTATCGCCTCTTTTGCCAACTGCCAACCTTCCCGGGCTAATTTAATATCCTCAGGCTTCGGCTCGCCTTTCTTGACGAATGTTTTAAGACCGAACTGTTTCACGGTGATATTGGAGATATTCTTCAAGGTATTGATCTCACCGTATTCATCCCCTTTCATAAATTGAATCATTAAAACTTTCCAGTTATGACCTAAGGCTCTAATTGCCTGACCAATGGCCGCGGTTGTCTTTCCCTTTCCGTTTCCGGTATAGACCTGAATCATCTCTTATTCTAAGAGAAAGGGATAATAAGTCAATAACTTCTTGTTTTGCGAGGAAGGAGAATTAGCGCAATTGGTAATGTTTCATCAGGATTGATTCCAGTTGGGAGGGCATAATCCTTTTTAGAAGAACCGCCAGTTTTTCGGAGAAGGGACCAACGGTGTAGCGAAACCGGGGAGCAGGGTCTTTTATTATTTTTTCCAAGAGGGAGGCGATCTCTTGGGGTTGGGCGCCATTCTGTTCGTCGTTTTCTATTACTGCTAATGCCTTGGCAAAATCTTCCTGATAGGCTTGGTTTTTCTGGGAGTCAATTGTTTTCTGGCGATTAGCGGTGAATTGAGTTTGGAAATCGCCCGGCTCAATTAAGACAACCTTAATCTTAAACCTTTTCAATTCCATCCTTAATGCCTCACTTAGACCTTCAATGGCAAACTTGGTGGCACTGTATAAACCCTGATAGGGAAGTCCAATTAAACCGGCGATGGAACTGATATTAACAATAAGTCCCCCTGCCTGCTTCCGCATAATGGGCAATGTTTCCCGTAGGACCCGGAGAACACCAAAGAAGTTGGTCTCAAACTGGGCTTTTGCTTCTTCCACTGTTGTATCCTCAATTGCCCCCGCAATGCCGAATCCCGCGTTATTCACCACCACATCCAACCTCTTTTCTTTTGTTAAGAGGTAGCGGATGCCATCTCTTACCGAGTCGGTAGAATTGACATCCATTGGGATCATTGTTAAGGAATCGGAGATAGTGGTGGGCGAATTAATTTTTCGGCTAGTACCATAAACCGGATAGCCTTTATTAGCTAAATGTTCGGCACAGGTCTTACCGATACCGGATGATGCTCCGGTGATGAAAATGACCTTTCTATTTTCTTTCATAATTTCTTAAATAATCTTCAATTGCCTTTTTTATCTCTTCTTTTTTTGCCTTTATGCCCCCTTCCGCTAAATCATCCCGGCCACCACCGCCACCACCAAAGGTCTTACCCAAGAGATTGGCTAAATCCTTTGCCTTAATTTTTTTGGTTAAATCCTTAGAGACCCGGATAATAAATCTCTTCTCCTCATCACCCGTAAGGAAGACCGAAATTGTCTTTTCCCGCTCCTTTGTTGTATCGGATAGATTTCTTAAATCGGTAATTGTGAGGTAAGGGTAATCGCGGAAGATTAGGGAGATTTCTCCAATTTCTTCGGCAGACAATTCCTTTTTTAAGAAACGCAAAAGGATGGCTGATAAACTTTCAGTCCTTTTTTGCAGGGCAGTGATTACTTCTTTCGTTTCCGAGATTTTTTTTAATATCCCAGTCCTTTGACCAAACTCCTGCTCTAAGTTCTTAATAATTGCTTCTTCTTCGTCAATCTCCCTTTTTACCCTTTTACCGCATAAGGCTTCAATTCTTCTAATGCCAGCGGCGACGCCGGTTTCCGAGACAATTCGGAAGTAGCCAATTTCGCCGGTTCTTCTTAAATGGGTGCCACCGCAGAGTTCTTTGGAGAAATCACCAATTTTGATGACATTTACCTTTTCGCCGTATTGCTCGGTGAATAAAGCAATTGCCCCCATCGCCTTTGCTTCTTCAATTGGCAAATCAAAGAATTTTTCTACTGCTAAATCTTCCAAAATCTTCTCATAGACAATCTCTTCTATCTTTTTAATTTCTTTTTCTTCTAAGGGGCGGGGGAAATTAAAGTCAAATCTTAACCGGCCGGGTTCAACTAATGAACCTTCCTGTTTCACCTCTGCTCCTAAAATTATTTTTAATGCTTTGTGTAAAAGGTGCGTGGAAGTATGAGCTCTTTCGATCTCCCTTCGCCTTTTTTCATCAACGGTGCCAAGGACCTTCCCGGTTCTTATCTCACCCGCCAGTAATTTTGCCTTAGAGACCCTGATGCCAAATTTGTAATAGGAATCCAAGACTTCTAATTTAAATCCTTCACCTTCAATCCAGCCGGTATCACCAACCTGACCACCGGCTTCGGCATAGAAGGGTGTTCGGTTTAGGAAGACTTCATAAATATTTTTATCAATTTTCTCATAATGGAGTAGTTCACTGGCACAACTTAGGGTCTCGTAGCCCGTAAATTCCTGTCTTACCTCCTTTAAGGCATCAGCAGATAAACCAGAAACTAAGACTTCCTTTTTTGATTTCCGCCTCTGTTCAGCCAGGAGATTTTCAAAACCCTCTTTGTCAATTAAAAACCCGTCCTCCTTTGCCAGTTCCTCTTGGATTTCAATACTGAAACCATAGGTATCAGAGAGGCGGAAGGCATCCTCTCCGGAGATGATGCCATTTTTTGCCCGAACTTTAATCTCTTCCCACCTTTTCAGTCCACTGTCAAGAGTAGTAAGAAATTTTTCCTCTTCGGCTTTGATAATGGAAGATGCCTTGGGGAAACTCTCTTTCAATTCTGGATAGGTGGCGTGATAGAGGTCAATGACGGAGGCGGACAATTTATAAAAGAAGGGCTCTTTTACCTTTAGTATCTTATAGGCAAGAAGGAGTGCCCGCCGGATTAGAGAACGAACAACATAACCCCTTTCTTCTGGGGCTGGGAGAACCCCATCAGTGATGGCGAAGACCACAGCCCGGATATGGTCGGCACAGGCATTGAAGGCGATTTGATTTTCGGCAATTACCTCTTGGGAGAGAATTTCCTCCATTTTTTTGATTATCGGCCGGAGGCAATCGGTTTCAAAGACGGATTTCTTTTCCTGAGAGACCATCGCCAATCTCTCCAAACCCATTCCGGTATCAATCCCTCGGTTTTTTAAGGGAAGTTTTTTACCATCGGGCTGGCAATCATATTGGGGGAAGACTAAATTGTATACTTCCAAAAAGCGGTTACAATTACAACCCGGACCACAATTTGGTTTGCCACAGCCAAATTCTTCTCCCAAGTCAAAATAGATTTCTGAGCAGGGACCACAAGCACCTTGCCCTCCGGCTGGACCCCAAAAGTTATCCTCTTTCCCCAGGCGGAAGATTTTCTTTTCCGATAAGCCAATAAATTTATGCCAAATCTCGTAAGCCTCTTCGTCTTCCTTAAATACCGAGACAAAGAGCCTTTCTTCTTTTAATCCGACAACTTCTAAGAGATATTCCCAAGCCCAAGTGATTGCCTCTTTTTTAAAATAATCACCAAAGGAAAAGTTGCCGAGCATCTCAAAGAAGGTTAGATACTTTGGTGATTTCCCGACCTTTTCCAGGTCAGAGACGCGGAGGCATTTTTGGATACTACAAGCCCTTTTATAAGGTAGGGGTTTTGTTCCTGCCCAGAGGGGTTTGAATTGGACCATTCCCGCAGTAGTAAAGAGTAAGGTTGGGTCATCTTTGGGAAAAAGAGGAGAGGACGGAACTAAGGTGTGTCCTTTTTGGATATAAAATTCTAAAAAGGTTTTCCTAATCTCTTGGGCGTTCATTACTTCGGGAAGGCTTTTTCGTAGATTTCCTTTTCAATCTCATTTGCAATATCCGGATTTTTTTCTAAGAATTCTATCGCCTGGTCTCTTCCTTGACCAATTCGGTTCTCCTGGTAGGAAAACCAGGCACCACTTTTCTGGATTATTCCCATCTCACTACCAATGTCAACCAGTTCCCCGAGGCGGAGGATGCCTTTGCCATAAATAATATCAAATTCTGCTTCCTTGAAGGGTGGGGCTAATTTATTCTTTACTACCCGAACTTTGGTCCGGGCGCCAATAAACTCTTCTCCCTTTTTAAGCGCCGCAACCCTTCTCACTTCCAATCTTAAAGTGGTATAAAACTTTAACGCTAAGCCACCCGGTGTTGTCTCCGGACTACCATAAAAAACACCAATCTTATGCCTTATCTGATTGGTAAAGATGGCGCAGGTATTGGATTTATGGATTACCCCAGAGAGTTTCCTTAATGCTTGGGACATTAACCTTGCCTGAACGCCGACTTGGGCTTCCCCCATCTCACCTTCAATCTCCACTCTCGGAACTAAGGCGGCAACCGAATCAATGACAAAGACATCAAGGGCTTGACTTCGGGTGAGGACCTCGGCAATTTCTAAGGATTGCTCACCAGTATCCGGTTGGGAGAGATAGAGGTTATCCAAGTCAACGCCTAAGGCTTGGGCATAAGTGGGGTCAAGGGCATGTTCGGAATCAATGAAGCAGGCAATTCCTCCTCTTTTTTGTGCCTGGGCAATAACCGAAAGGGCTAAAGTTGTCTTACCCGAAGCCTCTGGTCCGTAGATTTCACAGATTCGGCCCTTGGGAAAACCGCCAATCCCCAAGGCAATGTCAAGAGCAAGAGAGCCGGTGGGGATGACATCAACTTCCACATGGCTTTCTTTTTCTCCCAGCCTCATAATTGCCCCCTTTCCGAACTGCTTTTCAATTTGGGAAATGGCGGAGGCAATTGCCCTTAATTTTTCCTTATTAATCTCTTTTGCCATTTTTCACCTCTTTACTAATAGATTAAGTTTAAGAGCAAAAGGCGAAAAGTCAATCCCTTTTTTCATTTGGCTTTTTCCCTTTGACGAAGGCGGTTTTTATTAGTAAAATAATGAATGCATTTGGTAAAACACAACCCCAAAGAGATTTACGATGTTATTGTTATCGGGGGTGGCCATTCTGGTTGTGAAGCGGCATTGGCTTCGGCACGATTGGGGTGTCGGACGCTCTTCTTGACTTTAAATCTTGACACAATTGCTCAGATGTCTTGTAATCCGGCAATCGGTGGGATTGGTAAGGGACAGTTGACCAAGGAGATTGATGCCTTGGGTGGGGAGATGGCAAAGGTTACAGACCGACTTCAATACCGGGTGAAGATGAGGGAGGTCTTAGAAAAAGAAGTTAATTTATTTATCAAACAGGCGGAGGTGATAAAAGTTCTTACCGAAGGTAAGCAAGCGATTGGGGTGGAGACCAGTTTCGGAGAAAGATTTTTTGCGAAAGCAGTTGTTTTAGCCCCGGGCACTTTCCTTTCCGGCTTAATTCATATCGGTTTAGAAAATTTCCCTGGGGGAAGAATGGGGGAGATGGCATCTATTTTCTTAGCCAAAAATTTATCAGAATTGGGGTTTAAGATGGGAAGGTTTAAGACTGGAACGCCACCCCGCCTTGATGGGCGAACGATTGACTTTTCTCGCCTCGGGGTGCAAAATGGCGATGAACCCCCCTCTCCCTTCTCTTTCTGGACTGATTTTCCGGTTAAAAATTACCTACCCTGTTACATCA
>JBDRVU010000032.1:0-9206 GCA_039802085.1 Caldifarciminota bacterium | reverse complement strand
GAAATCATTCTGCATATCAATAACTAAGAGGCAGGCTTTTTTCGGATTAAGTTTCATTCGGTGGAGATTATAAGGGGCAATTTCTTTGAGTAATTCTTTATATTGATTCATAGAGTAAGAGTAAAAGAAAAAGGAGAGAAGTCAACTTACTCTTTCTTTTACTCTCTGGATTAATCTATTAATAAGAGATAGAATTAGGCGGAAGATTATTTACTCAATTAGATTCTTGGTTAGCACTGGGATTAGGTAGGGAATTAGGTGTCGGATTAAGCCTTCCATTATTATAGGGATTAAACCCCCATTTTATATGGGAATTAAATCCTTACTTAATAGATGGATTAAGCGAAGGTTTAAGGTATTTATTAGAGCCCCAATTAGGCTAAGAATTAGGTCTCCGATACCATCCCCTGTATGCTACACCCCTTTTTATAAAGATAATTCCCTCCTTTTTATTTGAGGGGCATTTCTTTTCTCTTTTGGTTTATTGTATTATAAGGTATTTTGGAAAAATGTCAATCTTTATTTTCAGATTGATAAAAAATTGATTTAGATTATAATTAGTGATGCTTTTTCTAATAGTTTTCTTATTTCCTTCTTTTCTCTTGGGCGCCATTATTAAGGGGTTTGTTTGGGAAAAGGGGACTAAAGAGCCTCTGATTGGTTGTAATGTCTATCTGGAAGGGAGAGGTCTTGGTAGTGCTACCAATAAGGAGGGTTATTATGTGATTTCTGGAATTAGGGAAGGGGAGTATCAGGTAGTATTCAGTTATGTTGGGTATAAGGAATTAGTAAAGAGGTTGTCTCTTAAAAGGGATACGATAGTTACCTTAAATGTGGAGTTGGAAAGGGAGGTCATTAGATTGCCGGAGGTTAAGGTTTCGGCAAAAAGGAGTGAGTTTCGGGAGGAGATAAAAGGGAGTGCAATTAAAATTTCCCCTCCCCAGTTACAGTCTTTCCCTCATTTTTTGGAAGGCGATATTATCCGCTCTTTACAATCTCTTCCCGGGGTGATTATGGCTAATGATTTCTCCGCGGCGCTCTATGTTCGGGGTGGAGCGGCGGACCAGAACTTAATCCTCTTAGATGGGGTTAATATCTATAACCCTTTTCATCTTGGCGGTCTATTTTCGGTATTTGATTTGTCGGCATTGAAGGGCGCGGATTTTCTTACCGGTGGTTTTCCGGTGGTATACGGGGGAAGACTCTCTTCGGTTTTAGATGTTGATGTTAAGGAGGGAAATAAGGAGAGATACGAAGGAAATCTTGGGGTCTCTCTTCTCTCTTCTAAGGTTTTAGTGGAAGGGCCAATTCTTTGGCAAAAAAAGGGGATAAGTTCTTTCCTTTTCTCTTTCCGCCGAACCTATTTTGATAAGGTCCTGCCCATTTTTAATATTGAATTTCCTTACTATTTTTATGATTGCCATTTAAAAACTAATTTTGAAATATCGCCGAAGACTAAAATTTTCTTCTCCGGTTTTCTCAATTCTGATGTCTTTGATTTCGGTTTTCAAAAGACCAGAATCTATTTTGATTGGGGGAATCGGTCCGCCAGTATCTTTTTCCGCCATATCTTCACCCCCCAGGTTTTTACCAAAACTTATCTCACCTTCAGTCGTTATTTTTATGATATTGACCTGGCGGAAGGTTTAATTTGGGTGAAGGACTGGATAAATGATTTTTCTTTGAAGAGTGAAGGGATTTATTATTTGGGGAATAATGAGTGGAAATTTGGTTTGGAAGGGAGGTTAAATCAATTTACTTATGATGCCAATATCCAGGGTTTTCGTTTTGATATTAAAGGGAAGCCTAAGTATTTGAGTTTCTATCTTTCCTATAAATGGCAAAAAGAGAAATTTCTCTTTGAGCCGGGTTTGAGGTTAGATAATTCTTTTGTTTCTTATCATGGGAAACGTTTTTATCACCAGTTAAATCCAAGAATGGGGATTAAGTATTTCCTTAAAGAAGACATAGCGGGAAAGATAGCATTGGGCAGATATTCTCAGTTTATCACTGCCCTTCTACCGGAATTCCAACCGGTTCCCTTTCTTTATGTTTGGGTGCCGACTTTTGGTCCTTACCAAGCCCAGATTGCCAACCATTTCATCCTTGGGCTGGAAAAATGGTTTGGGGAAGAGGTATTTTCAACTTTTGAGG
Source organism: Caldifarciminota bacterium (assembly GCA_039802085.1). Taxonomy (GTDB): domain Bacteria; phylum Hydrothermota; class Tepidihabitantia; order Tepidihabitantales; family JBDRVQ01; genus JBDRVQ01. Next base: position 7,052 of record JBDRVU010000032.1, on the reverse strand, counting down.
GTTATTATAAAATCTACGAAAGACTTTATGAGATGAGCGAAAGGGCTGACCCCCTTAATATTGAAGAGACAATTCTTAAAGAAGGAAAGGGGAGAAGTTTTGGTTTTGACTTTTTATTGAGAAAGGATTGGGGAAAATTATCGGGTTGGCTCTCTTATTCTTATGCTTGGGTGAAGGTCAACTTTGGCGATAAGAGGTATTTCCCATTTTATGACCGGAGGCACAATTTCAACTTAATTACTAGTTATTCTCTGCCGAAGGGATTTAAGTCCTATTGGCGGGTTGCCTTCTATTCCGGTAATCCCTATACTCAACCGCTTGGTCGTTATCGGTATTGGTATTGGCGTTACCGTTATGAAAAATGGGACTTTTTCTGGTATGAGATTCCCGGAGAAAAGAACCACGCCCGCTATCCTCCTTATTTCCGGCTTGATTTGGGGATAGAAAAGGAAGTGGCGATAAGGAAGACAACACTTAATATCCGTCTGGATGTGATAAACCTCCTTAACCGGAAAAATCTCCTCTTTTACTACTATGACTACGAAAAAGACCCACCGGTGAAAAAGGGTTTCTATATGTTACCAATTTTCCCTTCTTTGAGTTTGGAGTGGCGGTTCTAAGGATGCGAAATAAATTTTTCTTCTTTCTGATTTTAATTTTAAGTTGCGCAGAAAAGGAACCCAAGAAAGAGAGTATTACTTTTGCCTACTGTATCCTAAATCCCAGGTTTAAAAACCAGATAGTAATTGTTGATAGTCTCTACGGGTTTACCGAGGAGATTAGAGATACTTCTGGTATCTCCGGAGCCAATGTCTTTATTTTAGAAGAAGAAACCGGAGAGACAACCTATTTTAGAGAAAGTGACAGGAAGGGAGTTTATCGGGATACAATGAGAGAAGAATGGGTAAAGCCTTTATTCACCTACCAACTATTTGTTATTTTTCACTCCGATACCCTCTGGGGCAGGACGAAAGTTCCGGATACATTTAGCATTACTTTCCCGAAAGATTTTGATACTATTCCCTTTTCGGATATTGACTCAGTCATCTGGCGGAAGAGTTTGGGGAGAAAGGTCTATTTCTTCGCGGTAATCCATCCGGATACGACAAAACCTTTAATCCCGATTGTGACCAAGGATACCTTTGTTGCCTTGAGTCGGTATCGGAATTTTTATTTTGATACCACCGCCAATTATATTATAAAGGTAGGCGCCTGGGATGAAAATCGTTATCGTTATATGGTGATGAAAAACTACGAACCAGACACCTTAGGAGAAGGCTTAGGGCATTTTAGTTCCCAGACCGAGGATACAATTTCAATCTATATCCGCAAATAATCGTTGAAGGGTTGACATCTCCCTTTTCGCTATTATAATAGAATAGTAAATTGAATAATTTAACAGAGAAGGGTTTGATTAAGATATCTGTCCCACTAAAAGGGATAGACCCGATTTTAATTTTAGGGATTGCGGACTCCAATCTTGCCTTTATTTCCAAATTTTTCTCTTCCCAGATAATTGTCCGAAATGACCGAGTGAGGATATGGGGTCCCCAGAAGGAAGCAGAGGAGGTTAGAACTCTATTTTTAAATCTGTTTAAGCGCCTCCGTCGGGGGGAAACCTTAAATCCCCAGGTTATTAAGGAAGAGATTGAGAAGGTGAAGAGTGAAATCCAGTCGACTCCCGAAGAGAAAGAGTTAGGAATTACCACTCCCAAGAAGGTTATCTACCCAAAAACTGAGCACCAGAAGGAATATCTAAAAGCGATTGACGAATACGATATTGTGATTGCCATCGGACCGGCCGGAACGGGAAAGACCTATCTGGCGGTGGCGAAGGCGATTTCCTCCCTTCTCTCCGGAAAGGTAGAAAGGATTATCCTCACCCGCCCCGCTGTAGAAGCCGGTGAATCTTTGGGATTTTTACCGGGCGATTTCCGGGAGAAAGTTTCCCCTTATCTGCGACCACTCTATGATGCCTTATTTGATATGTTACCGATTGAAAAGGTGAAAAGATTAATTGACGAAGAGGTGATTGAGGTCGCACCTTTAGCCTATATGAGAGGGAGGACCCTTTCTGATGCCTTTATCATTTTAGATGAAGGTCAGAATACAACCCAGACCCAGATGAAGATGTTTTTAACCCGGTTGGGTTATAATTCCAAGGCGATTGTAACTGGTGATATAACCCAAATTGACCTCCAGGGGAAAACACTTTCCGGGCTCGTTGATGCCAAAAATCGTTTGAGTAAAGTTTCCGGAGTGCAGATTGTTTATTTTGACCAGAGCGATGTGACCCGGCCGGGGATTGTCTCTCGGATTATTCGGGCTTATGAAGAATAAGATGAGGATTAATATCTTTTGGCAAGGGGAAAGATTACCAGCATCTCTTAAAATGAAAGAGATGCAAAGAATAGCCAAAAGGCTTATTACTTATTTGGGAATAAAAGGGAAAGAGTTAAATATTATATTCTGTTCCGCCACCTATATCCGAAGGTTGGCAAAGAAATATCTAAGGAAAAATTACACTCCGGCTTGTCTCTCTTTTCCCTTCTGGGAAGGGGAAAAAGGGTTTTTGGGAGAGATTTACCTTAATTATCATTCCCTTAATGATTTCTCTCTTCCCCATTTGTTAGAACATGCTTTAAAGCATTTTCTGCCAAAGGGCAAAAGTAAAGGGATAGGATGTTCTAAGGATTAATCTAATTGTGTTATGTCTCTGGTTAATATCTTAAAGATATTTTTGATTATCTTTTCCCTTTTCTTTTCATTTTTCTTTTCGGGCTATGAGACTGCCTTTTTTACCCTCCGCCCCTCGGATATGGAACGTTTGCGGGGTCGGAAAAAGGAATGGGTGAAAGGTTTAAGAAGCATAGAAACTAAAATTTTGGGGACAATTTTGATTGCTAACCTTTTGGTAAATATTTTAGCCTCTTCTCTCCTTTCCACATTTTTCTTTAAGTTTTTTCCTCTTTCGCCGATGAGAAATCTTTACCTTTTTCTCGTTTCTCTTTTAACCGCCCTCTTTATCTTTCTTTTTTGTGAAGCCACTCCTAAGATTTATTCTTTCTCTAACCGAGATTGGTTTTTGCGTTTATCACCGGTTATCATTTTTTTACAAAAGGTTTTTTCCCCTTTTCTTTCCTTTTTGGTGAATAAATTTGATGATTTATTCCGAAAAAAGAAAAAGATAGAGTTTCCAACGGAAAGAGAGATAAAAGATTTAATTCAATTGGCAGGGGAAGAGGGCATTTTGGATAAGGAGGAAAAGGATATCCTTTTGTCCTTAGAGGATATGGCGAAGATGACCTTAAAATCATTCCTTACGCCCAAAAGGAAGATTTTTACCTTAAATTGCCAGACAAAAATTGGTGAGGCGATAGAAATAGCGAAGACGATACCATATTCCCGAATTCCTCTGTATAAGGATAAAATGGAGGATATTGTTGGCATCCTTTATGTTAAAGATTTAGTAATTGAACATCTTTCCCCGGAGAAAAGAAAAGATTTGCCGATTGAAAGAATAATGCGTCCGGTATCATTTTTACCCGAAGGGCAAAATGCCCTGGAAGCCTTAGAAACCTTGAGAAAAAAAGGGAGCCATTTGGCAATCGTCGTTGATGAATTTGGAGAGATTTCTGGGCTTATTACTTTGGAAGATATTTTAGAAGCAATTTTCGGTGAAATCAGTGATGAATATGATATATCAGAAGAAGAACCTTTTCAGCAGATTGATGAGAAGACTTACATTGTCTCGGGCGAAATTGATATGGGAACATTAAACCGACTTTTAGCGAATGCCTTTGCTAATGCCTCTGAAGAAAGGCTTTCCGGATTTATTGCCCGATATCTAAAAAGACTACCCGAGAACAAAGATACCTTCCGTTACGAGAATATCCAGATTGAGGTCTTAGAAGTTGTGAATAAAAAGGTGGAAAAGGTTTTAATTCGAATTTTATAATGGGCTTCTTCTTTGGAATTTTGGCAATTTTCTTTCAGGGACTTTTTTCGGGTAGCGAAACTGCGGTGATGCGGGTGAATTGGCTTCGGATATTATTAAAGGGAAAGAAGAAATTGTTTCTTCTGCAAAATCGGGAGCAAACAATTCTTACCTCTCTTATTGGGACGAATCTCAGCGTTGTTCTCGCTTCCTTTGCTTTTTCTTATTTTTTTGTGGCAACTTTGGGCGAAGGGTTCATCATTCTTTCCGTAATCTGGGTAACAATTCTATCCCTTATTTTTGGCGAATTTCTTCCTAAGGCGATTGCCAAGGAATACCCGGAATTTTGGTATGAATATCTCTATTCGTTTTTGATTTTCGCCAATCGGTTTTTTTCTCCCTTCACTCGTTTTTTACAAAAAATTATTCAACCACTTCTTAAGGAGAAAAGAAAAGAATTGAAATTGACAAAAGAGGACCTCCTTTCTCTTTTCGGTAAAGAAGGGCACGAGAAGATTGCTCGGGCGGTTTTGGAGTTTTCTTCTCTAAAAGCAAAAGATGTGATGATACCACTGAAATTTACCATTGCGATTAACAAAGAGGCAAGTTTGCCAGCGATTTACCATATCTTAAAAGAATACGGCTATTCCCGCTACCCAATTTACGAAAAAAAGAAGGGTAATGTCATCGGTATTCTGCACGCTAAAGATTTTCTTTTTTATCCCGACTTAAAAATAAGACCTCCCTATTTTGTTTCTGATGATAAGAAATTGAAGGATGTTTTTTCCGAGATGCGGCGGGGAAAAGATAAGGGTATCCACTTGGCAATTGTTTTGAACCGAGCCGGAAAGGCGATTGGTATCTTGACCTTAGAGGATATATTGGAAGAGATTGTTGGTGAGATACGGAGTGAATTTTAGGTGCCGGTAATAATCAAGACCGAAGGGATAGTTCTGCATCGGGAAATGTTTCGTTCTACCAGTAAGATTGTCTCTCTCTTTTCCAAGGACTATGGACGTCTACAACTTTTAGCCAAAGGTGGCTTTGACCCGAAAAAGGGATGGGGTGGTGGTTTAGAACCTTTTGTCTTCTCGGAGGTGGTATTTTACCGACGAGAAGGTAAAGAATACTATCTCATCTCCGACATTACCCTTATCTTTGATTTTCCTCATTTTCGCCGCGATGAGAAGAGATATTATTTTGCTGACCTGCTCTCCTCCTTTATTATTAAAAATTTACCCCGCGAGGTAAAGCAACTTTCTCTTTACCGATTATTTCTATCAACCCTTTTTCTTTTAGACCGAGAAGGGCAAGAAAGTTTTCTTTACGCCTTTCTTCTTAAAGCCTCCGCCCTTCTTGGTTATCAACCTAATCTTTTTTCTTGTTTGCGGTGTGCCAAAAAATTGGATTCTTTTTTCTTCTCTTCTGATAAGGGTGGCTTCCTTTGCCGAGCCTGTCGGGAAGGGAAAGGAATAGACTTCCAGCCTCGGGAGGCGATGAGATTGAAAGAACTTCTTTTATTACCGCAAAGGAAAATCGGTAAAATAGAATTAGGAGAGAAAGAAAAAAAAGCAATCCGGGATTTTCTGACGCATCATCTTAATTTCTTCTTCCCCGCTAACCCCTTCTTGCCTTAAAAGGATTGTTGAAATTTGATATTAACAATTCGGCTCAGATGGGTATCCGCCTTATTTTTTAGAAGGTCCTTTATCCCAAAGAGAAATGATGCGCCATCGCCAATACTCCAATTTACGCCTAAATTTAGGTAGCCATAGTTCTTGTCATTTTTATCATTGGTCGCGAGGTCATACTCCAAAAGGAATTCAAAGTTTTCCGATAAACCCTGGTTGATGGCGAAGAAACCATTAAAGCCCCGGAAATAATTCATCCCGCCGGCAAAATAGGTTCTACTTACCGGGATTGACCGACCAAGCACCAAATAGAAATTCCTCGCCCGAAACTGATAGTTACTGTCCTCAGAGAGATATTTGCCAAAGCCTTGGGAATCAAAACCAAGGAGTAAATCAAGATAACCGAATTCCTCCTCGCTCAAAATTTTTAGTTTTGCTTGAAACTCGGGTCTTTTTAGAAAAGCCGGTCTTCCGCTTCCTAAGAGACTATCGCCACCATAAGAGATACCGAAATTGATGCGGTCAAAAATTCCAATCGCGAAGTGTCCTAAGATACCACCAGCACCCTGGAGGCGGAAGTTTATCAGATATTCTCCGTGTCCCAGAATTGTTGGTCGCGGGACATCAATAAAATAGGACTGGGTAAAAAGGATGGGAATTAAAATTATTGCTAACATAGTTAATTATAAAGATAGATTTCTATTTCGTCAAGGATAAAATCCCATTACGAATACCAAAGCGCAAATCAGAAGGCGTAGGTAATTGATAGAGATTTATTTGACATTGAAATTGGTTTTATTATAATCCGCTATGCGGATTTTGGTGACGACCGCTTTACCTTATGCCAATGGCGATATCCATTTGGGCCATCTGGCAGGTTGCTATCTGCCCGCGGATATCTACTGCCGCTATCAACGGTCAAAAGGAAGAGATGTCATTCACATCGGCGGCACCGATGAACATGGCGTGCCGATAACCCTTTTGGCAGAAAGAGAGAAAAAAAGCCCGCAGGAGATTGTTGACTTCTATCATAAGCGAATAAAAGAGTCTTTTGAAAAATTTGGCATCCTGTTTGATAACTTTTCTCGGACCTCTCTACCCTTACACCATAAGACCTCCCAAGATTTTTTCTTAAAGATTTACGAAAAGGGGTATATCTATCCGAAAAAAGTTAGACAGTTCTTCTGTCCCAATTGTCAATTCTTTTTAGCCGACCGCTACATTGAAGGGACCTGCCCCCATTGCCAAAATCCCAAAGCACGGGGTGACCAGTGTGAAGAGTGCGGTCGGTGGCTGGAACCATTTATGCTTTTAGAACCGAAATGTAAAACCTGCGGTGGTATACCCGAAGAAAGAGAGACTGAACATTACTTCTTTGCCCTCTCCCGGTTTCAGAAACAACTGGCGGATTGGATTAAAGAGAAGGGAAACTGGAAGGAGAATGTGAAGAGATTTTGCGAAGGGTGGTTTCGCCAGGGCTTGGA
>JBDRVU010000031.1:0-9264 GCA_039802085.1 Caldifarciminota bacterium | reverse complement strand
CGGCATCCTTTCCTACCGAGAAGAAGCGATTGAGCCGATTGACTTTGTCATTTGTAACCTCTACCCATTTGAAGAAATGATAAAGAAAGATCTCACTCTGGATGAGATGATTGAATACATTGATATTGGCGGTGTCTCCCTCTTGCGCGCCGGGGCGAAGAATTATAAATTTGTAGTCACAATTCCCAAAAAGGAATTTTATCCAATGGTGATTAAAGAACTAAGAGAAAGAGGTGAGGTCTCCGAAGAGACAAAAAAATTATTAGCGCTTGCCACCTTTGAGATTGTCACTCATTACGATGCAGTGATCAGTGAGTATTTAAGGGAAAAATTCTCAATCGTGGATTCCCCCCATTACTTTACCAAATCCTTTCTTAAAACTCTATCCCTTCGTTACGGAGAAAATCCCCACCAAAGGGGAATTTTTTACCTCTCCCCTTTCTCCCAAATGAGAATTGAACAACTGGGGGGGAAGGAATTATCCTATAACAATCTTTTAGACATTGACTCCACCCTCTCTCTATTAGAAGATTTTTCCGAGGCGACCGCCTGCATTATGAAACACAATACCCCATGTGGTGTCGGTTGTGCGGAAGATATTAAAGAAGCATTCCTGAAGGCATTAGAGAGCGATAGAAAGTCGGCATTTGGTGGAGTGATCGGCGTTAACCGAAAGGTCTCGGAAAAGTTAGCAGAAGCGATTCGCCCCTTATTTTTTGAAGTAGTCGTCGCCCCAGATTTCTCAGAAGAAGCCTTAAAAATTCTGAAAAAGAAGAAGGATTTACGGCTCATCCAATTTTCTGGCTCCCTTCCGGAGTTGACCATCCGTTCCTGTCTCGGTGGCATCCTCCTCAGCGAGCGCGATAAAATAGAAGAGAAAGAAGGGTGGAAGATTATGAGCAGAAAAACACCATCCGAAAAAGAGATGGCCGATTTAGAATTCGCCTGGAAGGTTTGTAAATCGGTCCGTTCCAATGCCATTGTGATTGCGAAGGATAAAATGACCGTCGGTATTGGTGCGGGACAAATGTCTCGGGTTGATTCGGTTGAAATCGCCATTAAAAAAGCAGAAGGTAGAGAAAAAGGAGCAGTCTTAGCATCGGATGGCTTCTTTCCGTTTCGGGATTCTATTGACTTAGCCGGGCGGGCGGGCATTACGGCGATCGTTGAACCTGGTGGTTCCATCCGAGACGAAGAAGTGATTAAAGCCGCAGACGAAAACGGAATCGCCCTTCTCTTTACCGGTATCCGCCACTTCCGCCACTAATCACCTTAAAGAATTAAAACCAAAAAATAATAGAAAGCGGGAATGGTGAAAAGCAAACTATCAATCCGGTCAAGAAAACCGCCGTGCCCTAAAAGAATACGAGAAGTATCCTTCACCCCTGCCTCTCGCTTAAATATTGACTCCACCAAATCACCAACCTGAGCCAAAATACTTAAAAAGATACTTAAAAGAATAAAAAGTATAGAATTAACGGAAGGTAAAAATTTTTCTAAGTAGAAAAAAGAAAATGGTATAGAAAAAATGATACTTGATAAAAAACCTTCCCAAGTTTTCTTTGGACTTATCACCTTCGCTAAACTCTTCTTGCCAATTATTTTCCCAACACCATAGGCGATAGTATCATTTATCCAAGTGAAGAATAAAGGAAAAAGGATAAGCCAAGTAGAAAGTTGATGATTATTTATTAATCTTTTTAATAAAAGAAAATGAGAGGGGAGGAAGGCTAAATAAAAAATTGAAAAGAGGCCATAGGTTAAATATTTAGAAGTAAACGGAGTTTGAAGAATTGCCCAGAGAAAAATTAGAAAAATGATAAGAAGAAAATAAAAAAGAGGAAGATTAAAATAGGTGAAAAAAAGAAAGGCGAGATTTATTGGAATAAAAAGAAAAGGGTTAAGTTTCAGTCCATTTTTCTCCAGTAAATTGAGAAATTCTTTTGTAGCAATTCCCAACCAGAATAAAAGAAAGATTAAAAAAAAGTGCATGTCGGATATTGTGGTAATGATGAGCAATACTCCAAGCAAAAAACCAATAATAATTCTTGATAATAACTCTTTCATTTATCCTTCAATCTCTTCTTCTACTTTCCCAAAACGTCGCCGCCGCTGGCCATAGTCTCCAATGGCTTTAAGTAATTCTTTCTTTCGGAAATCGGGCCAAAGGCAATCGGTAAAATATAATTCGGTGTAGGCGATAGAATAAAGCAAAAAATTGGAGATGCGCTTCTCTCCTCCGGTTCGAATTAAAAGGTCGGGGTCAGGAACTTCTGGGGCATAAAGACGGAGACGAAACTTATCCTCATCTACCTCTTCGGCATTTTTTATTTTTTTTACCGCGTCAATAATCTCTTGTCTCCCGCCATAACTTATCGCTAAAATTAGGACTAATCTTTCATTGTCTTTTGTTTCTTCAACGACCGCTAATAACTCCCTCTTCAATTCCTCAGGTAATTTTTCGATCCGGCCAATTACTTTGACTTTCACCTTCTCTCTAGCAAACTCTGGCCTTTCTTTATTTATCACTTCTTTCAATAAAAACATCAACTGTTCTATCTCCTCTTTGGGCCTTTGCCAATTTTCTTCAGAAAAGACAAAAAGGGTAAGATATTTTACTCCAACTTCCCCGCAGGTTCTTACGACCTCCCGCACCGAATTTACTCCTTCTCGATGTCCCATAAATCTGGGGAGACCCCTCTTCTTTGCCCAACGCCCATTACCATCCATTATGATCGCAATGTGATTAGGAATACTTCTCATCGCGAAAATAATCAGGCAAAAATAATAAAATAAGGTAAAAGAAAATTAAGTTTCTAAAATCTCTTTCTCTTTTTTCTTAACCAATTCCTCAACCGATTTTATCATTTCATCGGTAATCTCTTGAATTCTCTTCATCCCAATCTTAGAATCGTCCTCCGAAATTTCTTTATTTTTCTCCTTTTTCTTTATCTCATCATTAGCATCCCGGCGGATATTTCTAATTGTCACTTTTGTCTCCTCTCCTAAACGAAGAACGAGTTTTACCAATTCCTTCCGACGTTCTTCTGTTAAAGGCGGAATGGGAATTCTAATTACATTTGCCTCTACTTGCGGGTTCAATCCCAACTCTGCCTTCCGAATTGCTTTTTCAATTTCTGGTATGGCACTTTTATCCCAAGGTTGAACCAAAAGAAGTTTTGGCTCGGGGGTAGCAATAGAGGCAATCTGCTTAAGCGGAACAAATGTATTATAATAATTTACTTTAATACCGTCTAAAAGCGCCGGGTGGGCTCGACTGGTACGAATTCGGGAAAGTTCGGTGACGAGAATCTCAACCCCTTTTTGCATCCTTTCTTGTGTATCTTTATATAGCTTCTCTAACATATCTCACTCCCCATTTTTAATTTCTTTATTATCTGTTTATATTTTCCTTTCTAACTATTGCCAAATCCTTGCCCTCTATCTAATCAACCCTTCTTTTTTACCACCGATTCCACTTATCGAGAAAATAAGCTGTCCGTTCCCTTGAGAAAATCGCTGCTTATTTCTAAAGTAAAATCGCCAAACCTAATTCCCGATTTGGAATCCTTACTCACCAATTTTGAAGCGAGTAAAACGACGAATTTTGATATTTTCACCAAATTTGGCGATATGTTCTTTTAGAAAATCCCTAACCTTAATATCCGGATTTTTGATATAAGGTTGTTCCAAAAGACAGACATCCTCATAAAATTTTGCCAATTTGCCGCTGATGATTTTTTCAATTACCGCTGGTGGCTTTTTACTATCGGCGATTTGGCTCTCATAGATTCTCCTTTCCCGCTCCAAAACCTCCTTCGGCAAATCCTCAGGGGAAATGGCAATCGGGTCAGTGGCGGCAATCTGCATCGCTAATTCGTGAACAAATTTTCGGAATTCTTGATTCCGAGCAACGAAATCACTTTCACAATTCACCTCTAACAAAACCCCTAATTTCTCTCCCGGATGGATATAAGCATCAATCACCCCTTCCGCGGTTAGTCTTTCTAATTTCTTTTCTGCCCGAGCCAAACCTTTTTTCCTAAGAAATTCAATTGCCTTCTCGATATCACAATTAGTTTCTAAAAGGGCAGTTTTGCATTCCAAGATTCCCGCCCCGGTTCTTTGCCGCAGTTCTTTTATCTTATCTAAAGGAATATCCATAGTTAAACCTCCTCAATCTCTTGTTCCAAAACTTTCTTTCCTTCTAATACCGCATTAGCAATGACACTAGTTATTAATTTTATAGAGCGCATGGCATCATCATTTCCCGGAATTGGATAATCAACACTGTTAGGATCAGAATTAGTATCAATGAAACCAACAATGGGAATCTTTACCCGACGTGCCTCCCGCACCGGAGTTTCTTCCCGGCGGGGATCAATAACATAAAGCGCTCCGGGTAATTTTTCCATATTTCTTAAACCATTAAAGACCTTCTTCAACCTGGCGTATTCTTTCAGTAAAGCGGCCGCTTCCTTTGTTGGGTATTTACTCAAATCACTCTCTTGGGTAATTTTCTCTAATTCCAAATAGCGATGGATCCGGAGCGAAACAATATTAAAATTAGTGAGAAGCCCACCTACCCATCTTTCATTGACAAACAAAGCACCACATCTCGTTGCCTCCTCTTCGACAATCGGTTTTGCCTGTTGTTTTGTGCCAACAAAAAGAATATCTTGTCCTTGTTCTGCTACCCGACGGATAAAATCATAAGCAATCCGAAGTTTTTCTAATGTCTTTTCGACATCAATTATGTAAATCCCTTCTCTCTTCCCATAAATAAAAGGTTGCATCTTGGGATTCCAAAAACGGGTATGGTGACCGAAATGAACACCCGCTTCCAAAAGAACTTTGGCTGTTGGGAAGGTTATTTCTGATGGGTCTAACGTTTTGTCCATTGAAAACTTTTCCTCCTCTTTGCTAATCCATATTTACATCGCTCTTTTTTGCGGGGATCGCGTTTTAGGAGTTCGGCACTCTTTAATGTTTTCCTTAATTCGGGGTTATAAGCGATTAAAGCCCGAGCGATTCCCAAAGCGATCGCCCCACTCTGAGCTGATAAACCACCACCAGCGCAGGAACAAATAACATCAAACTGTCCCAGCATTCCGGTAACCTTAAAGGGAGTGAGAATATATTCATAAAGGTCGTTACGCGTAAGATAAGCCTTGCCATCCTTTCCGTTTATCTTAATCTCGCCTTTCCCTTGAGGCAAAAGCCAAACTTTAGCAATTGATGATTTCCGAGAACCAACCGCAAAAAAATTTTCTCTCATACCTCTATCCTAACTGGCTTTTGTGCTTGATAAGAATGTCTCTCATCTAAGCAAATCTTAAGTCTTTTTAACATCCTTCTCCCCAATTTATTTTTCGGTAACATCCGCTTCACCGCTAACCAAAGTACCTCTTCTGGTCTTTTCGCCAAAACTTCCTGCAGGGTCCTTTGCTTCAACCCTCCCGGATAACCGGTATGGTGATAGTATATCTTATTTAAAAGTTTCTTCCCGGTTACCTTTATCTTCTTAGCATTTATCGCCACGACAAAATCCCCATTGTCAATATGCGGGGTATAATTAACTTTATTCTTACCCATTAGGATTCGGGCGATTTTAGAAGCGGCCCGACCCAATGTTTTATCAGTCATATCAACCAGATACCAATCTCGCCTTACATCTTCTTTTCTTTTCAAAAAAGTTGTTTTCATAACTTTTATAATAACAAAAATTTTGGCAATGTCAAGGAAACATCACACTTCTTCATCATAAAACTTTTCTTCCTAACTTTCCATCATAATTTTAAACCCGGTGGGAGATAATTCCGGCGCCAATTTTAAATCAAGAGCGATTTTCAAACTTTTAACCAATTTTTTTAAGTTTTCTTGCCAGTCACCCACCAGGTAGTTATACATAAAGTGAGAAACAATAATTTTTACTTTTTTCCCTTTTATATTTTCCGCTTTTGCCAAAAGTTGATTTTTAATCTTCACCGCAACCTCATAGCGATTAGGAATTCTTCCCCGACCGAAACAAACCGGACAAGTTTCAAAAAGGGAATCAAAAAGAGAAGGTCTAATCTTTTCCCGGGTCATCTCCAAAATGCCAAACCGACTGATCCGGGCAAAGTCGGATTTTGCCCGGTCATTCTCCAAACAGAGTTTCAACTCCTCCACTACCCTCTCCATATTCTTTTGTTCCTGCATATCAATAAAATCAATAATAATCAAACCGGAAAGGTCGCGCAGACGAATCGCCCGCGCAATCTCAGAAGCCGCTTCTAAGTTCGTCTGCAGGATTAAAGTCTCCGGATCTTCCTCCTGGGAAAAACGTCCCGTATTAACATCAATAGCCACAATTGCCTCCGTCTGGTCAATAGTAATAAAACCACCAGATTTTAGCCAGATTTTCCTTTCTAATGCCTTTTTCAATTCCTCTTCGATCCGCATCTTTTCAAAAATTGGTTTTTCCCCTTCGTAGAGTTTTAATCGAGAAACTGATTCCGGATTTATTCCTTGTAAATAAGAAAATAGAATCTCGTAAGCCTCTTTGGTATCGCAATAAATCACCTCGGTGTCCGGAGTATATAAGTCACGCACCATCCTTATGGGAAACACTGGTTCTTCATAAAGAAGGGAAGGAGACTTTACTCCCTCCCACTTATTTTTTATCTTCTCATAAGTTTCTTCCAAAAGCAAATATTCCTTCCGTAAATTCTCCTCGGTGGCAAACTCAGCCGCTGTGCGGATTATGATTCCGACCCCTGGCTTTTTTATTCGTTTCAGAATATCACGAAGTCGCCCTCTTTCTTTTTTATCTCTTATCCTCTGCGAAATGCCAATCCGGTCAATCGTGGGAAAATAAACTAAATAATGTCCCGGGATATGAACATAGGAAGTAAGCCGGGAACCTTTTTCACCCATTGCCTCTTTAACAACTTGACAGAGAATCTCATCGCCGGGATTGACGACCGTACCTTCTTCCTTTATTTCTTCCTTCTCTAAAAATGCCTCATCAGGAATTTCCGCCAAAGGCAAAAAACCATTTTTCTTTAAACCAAGATTGACAAAAGCACCGCGTAGTCCTTTCACCACATTTTCAACCTTTCCTTTATAAATTCGCCCCACTTCGCTTTTTACCTCTGGACTTTCAATATAGAATTCTGTCAGTCTTTCTCCTTCTAAGAAGGCACAGCGATTATCCTCATAGTAAGAAGAAAAAATTATCTTCGTACTTATTTTCATTGCTACCCTCCATCATCAAACAAAACAGCAATCTCTTTATTAAACATCTTCCAAGGGAGTAAAAATTCTCCCATTTCTTAAAATGTAACCGTCTTTCCTTTCAATCTCTAATAACTTTACCTGCTCTTCCGTCCAATTTAAGAGGTGAGCGAGGACAGTAAAGAGACGAATCCCGGGACCAATTTCAATAAATACCGTCAGGTTATCGGCATTGAACTCCATCCGGTAGATACCCACCACTTCCCTTCCCTTCTTGATAATCGTCTCCTTATCAAATGGTAAGGAAAGAAGGGGTCTTATTTCGTATTCCGCCAGGTTGATCCCCTTCCCTAAGGAATCCACCTTTCTCCTAATAATCCGGGTCTCCAGAATCATAATCCCTTTGGGTAAAAATGGTGCCAAGTCCCGGGTGAGATTTCCCGAATAAGAAGCGGCTAATTGCACATCAAGATACTCACCTCGGGAAGTAACCCCCACCGGCAGTGGTGGTCCAAAGGAGATTAAAGGATGGGGAGAGAAACCGGAGGAAAAGGCGATTGGTAGTTCCGACCGCCGGAAGGCGCGGTAGAATTGGCGTACCAGGTCTAAATGCGAGGCAAAGAGGAAACTTTCTCCGACCGCATATTTTACCCGGTAAGTCACCTTCTTCCCCGAAGCGAGAAAAACCTTTCGCTCATAGCCGTTTGGCATCTCTCCCCTCTGAGAAATGCTCCCGACCTTTTCTCTTTGCTCTTCGGTACAGGCACCACACCCGTGACAATTTCCTTCCCGACAATCTGGTGTCAAGATTCCCTCCTCCGCCCGCCGTGCCTCTCGCTTTAAGAATTCCTTATCCACCCCGACATCAATAAAATCCCAAGGGAGTTGCCGCTCCAGGGAACTTCCCATCAAATACCGGGCAAAATCCAATCCCACCTCTTGAAAACCATCCTGCCAGTGTTGATAATTAAAAAACTCACTCCATTCAGGGAGTATTGCCCCTCTGTGATAAACCGCAAGAATTCCCTCATTCAATTTTTCGTCGCCTCGGGCTAAAATCGCTTGAATCTGCGCCTGGTAAGGATTTTCCCATTTTATCCGCACATTGCCCCTTTTCGTCTCCCTTTTTAATAACTCTAATCTTTCCTGTAAAATCGGAATCTCTAAAAATGGTTGCCACTGAAGAGGGGTGTGGGGTTTGGGGATAAAAGGTGATACCGAAAATCTTATCTGCATCTTCTTAAAACTTCGGGCACAATTTAAAACAAAGCGCGCAATCTCTTTAACATCTTCTTCGGTTTCACCGGGTAAACCAATCATAAAGTATAATTTAACCCCCAGCCAACCGGCTTCCGCCGCGGCCGCTAACGCCTGTAAGATATTTTCTTCTTTCACATCCTTATTGACTAACCCCTTCAACCGACTACTAATCGTCTCCGGTGCAAAGGTCAAACCGGTCTTTTTTATCGCCTTCAGTTTTTGCGCAAACCCCAAAGAAAAATCTTCTCCGCGCATTGAAGGCAAAGAGATTGCCACCATCCGCTTATAAAGGAGAAAATTCAATCGCGTCAGAAGGTTAGATAAATCAGGATAGTCAGAAATTGAAAAAGCGAGGAGAGAAATCTCTTCCCAGCCGGAACTTCTTATTCCTCTTTCTGATAAAAAAAGAATCTCTTCTGGCTTTCTTAACCGCAAAGGGCGGTTTATGATACCCGCTTGACAAAAACGACAGCCCCGGGTGCAACCCCGCATCGCCTCAATTGTTAAACGGTCATGGACAATATCACATATTGGAACAACCGGAGGGAAAGGGAAATCCTCTTCACTCAAATCCCGTTTTATTCGCCTTCTTACCGAGAAAGAATCCCCTCTCTTTTGGGATGGTACATAGACCCCCTCAATTTTCGCCAGGGCGGAAAGGACTTCGTCTCGTTTCCGACTACTATTCCGATAAACCTCAACTATCTCTTTGACCACCTCTTCCCCATCCCCGATACAGAAGGCATCAAAAAATTCTGCCATCGGTAAGGGATTGACACAACAGGG
>JBDRVU010000030.1:0-9281 GCA_039802085.1 Caldifarciminota bacterium | reverse complement strand
ACAGGAAACTGGGAAATTACCACGCAGAGTTGATGTCCAGTTGGGAAATGTTAGATACCGAGATGCTCCGGGACTGTGGCTAGAAATAGATGCGGTCTGATTGTAAAAATTCCCAATCTTCATCCGCACCAAATAGGTCTCAATTGTGGTCCCGTAGTTATAGACCGAACAGGCTGGTGTGATAATCCTTCCGGAATCAATAATTCCAGACGGTTGAATAATTTTAATACAGCCAACATCCCGGAAGAATGGTGGCCGCACAATCACCGTATCAATCCTTCGGTCATTTAACCTCTGGCGGTCGGTTGCCAGTTCAGTAGAACAGGAAACGATATGAATGCCCACTTGATGGGCAGTCCAATTAGGAAAAGTAAGATAAAGGTAGGTACCTGGTTGATGATTATTTACCACAAGAGTTTGGTTATAAAATGTTCCAATCTTAAAGCGTACCGAATAAGATTCCGTCGTATTGCCAAAATTCCCCACTGAACAAGCCGGAGTAACTTCTACCCCGGAATCAATTACTCCAACCGGCGAACAAATCTTAAAGGTCCCGACATCCCTCACCCGAATGAAAGTGGTCTCTCGCTTATAATTATTATTCGGCACCAAATCACCGGCAAGCATTGTCGTACAAGTCCTAACTATCAGCCCTCTTCCCTGAGCAGAAAAGGGTCTAAAATTGAAACTCACTTCACTATCCGGCAAAAGGGTCTGCGGCAGACTTTCGGTATAGATATTGCCAAAGGTGAACTTCGCATAGAAGGTAGTAGAGGTATTGCCAAAATTTTTAATCCGTGCCCGGGGGGTATAAACATCGCCGGAGTCAATAGTGTCTGGAAAAAGGGTAAAAGAATTAGATAATTGAAGCGGTAAGGAAGATTGGGAAGAAAAAGAAAGTTCTTTTAATTGAAACTCATTATTTCCATTAACCAATTTCTTCACCGCTAAATCAATAACTTCCTCCGATTTCCTCTCCGCAATATCCAAAACTCCAACATCCTTTACCCTAATAAAGAAAGTTTTCATCAAGGTGTCATTCGCTCGGTTTCTATCACCAGTTAGATAAAGGGAGCAGCGGGCAAGAGAAAAACCTCGGTTCTGGGGTGTCCAGGGATTAAAGGTAATAGTTGATTCTTGATTGGCGGATAAGAAAACGGTCTTCGTATCCGTATAGGAACCAATCTTCATCGTTGCCGAGAAAGAAGCATTACGGTTACCAAGATTCCTCAGCCGAGCAGAAGGGATAATTGTGATTGACGAGTCACAAGTATCAGGTGGTGAGGAAATTGCCAGGACCCCGACATCCTCCCAAATTTTACTAAATCCGATCCCTCCTTCGTAATCAAGATACCAGCCTAAATCATTGGTATTACCATCCGAACCAAAATGCCATCTTATCTGAAAGGTATCACCCGTACGCACCGGAATCTTAAAAAGCGCTGGTTTCCAACCAGTAGGTCTATCCATCGCAAATGCTGATTCTTGGGGAATACCGGCATTCTCGTTTGTCAATTTCCGGTCGTATCTACCAAAAAGCGGAGTAAGGACTGTGTAATTAACCAAATCTTTTGTTATCTTAATATTTCCGCCATCCTTATGGCTAGGGTCAAGATTATACCAGTGATAAAAACCTAAAACCGGTGTATCTCTAGTTGCAATATACCAGAGGGAATTTAACTTCCAATTGGCATTATTTGAATAATTGCCATCAATATTCGTCCCGAAGCATTTCGTTCCGGAATAAGGAATCGGTGCGCCGACTCCTGAGGGAGTTCCCCACTCCCAGGCATTGGTAGCCGGGTCAGAAAGAAAACCACCGTTAGAAGACTCAAAGTCTTCAATGAAATTTGGAATACCACAATAAATCTCTTTTTTATTATTTAAAGAGAACATATCGGAAAATAAAAGACTACATTTAACCGAGTAGAGATTCGGTTGATTCGGTTGCCAAAGAGTAAAGTTGAGAGTCTCTTCTTCGCCCGGTCCTAAACCGGGAAGAGTTTGAATATTCTCATAACCACCGGGTTCAATCTTCATCTTAATATCAAAGGCATTAAGAATTTCTTCTTCGCCCGAATTTTTCACTATTACCTTCGGTTGATAATTTGCCAGAGAGCAAAATACCAGTGGCGAAGTAATTGTCTTTACCTCCAAATCCCTAGGATAACTGACCACCCGGAAGATTTCTTCATCCTCTAACCGGTCATCAAACCAAATGAGATGTAAACCAAGACTATCATTAGCAATATGAGGGTTATACAAATCGCCTTCTGGATATTCACAAGCCAATTCTTCTGTGGCTAACCAACCCCCCGGAGTTCTCTTTTTATGCCAAAGGCGAAGCCAGCCATCGGTCCAGTAATCCTCTCCATACCAGACAACCCGCGCATTCTGTTGACGGTCAATAAGAATCTGGGGAGCAAACCGGTCAAGATCATCAGGCTGATTAGCTCCGGCAATAGTATCAATCGTCAACCAACCCGAAGTGGGATGCCGCCTCCGGTAATAAACCCGATAATAATAATTATCCCACTGCTCCCCGCCGTACCAAACGATATGGACAACATTAGAATTATCCACAGCCAGAGAAGGTCCGTAAGGAATCCCCACTCCGTCACACTGGTCGGAGTAAAAGACACCGGTCACATTAGTGATTGCACCCCAGACACCACCGGTGCGGGAACGGTAATAGATATGAGTCCAATCCGAAACCGGGTTCTCTCCCTTCCAGGCACAGTAAACATTATTATCCCGACCGCCGGCAACTGTTGCCGCTCCTTTATCAGTCATATTGGTAGTATCAGAAATTTTTAATGGAGTTTGCCAGACTCCGGAAACTTTCTCCCGGTAAAAGATTTCGTAATAACCATTATAAAGTTCATCCCAAACGACATGGATGTGTCCATCCGGAGTTGCGGCGCAAGAAGGTGGATTTTGCTT
This sequence comes from Caldifarciminota bacterium, assembly GCA_039802085.1. GTDB lineage: Bacteria > Hydrothermota > Tepidihabitantia > Tepidihabitantales > JBDRVQ01 > JBDRVQ01. Next base: position 6,338 of record JBDRVU010000030.1, on the reverse strand, counting down.
ATCTCCCGTTCCCGTAGAGATAATTACCGAAGATTGCCAACCAGTGGCAGGATTCCAAGTTTTATACCTTATATGATAAAGATAGGTATAAGCCAAATAGACAAGGTGAAGGTTGTCGGAAGAATCCACACAAAGAGAAGGAAACTCTGATGTTTCATCAAAGACATCAGCGATACAGGTATCCCTTGTCCAACCAGAATTTGGTTCGTATCGCTTATACCAAATCTGGGGAACAGAAGTAAACCCAGGAACTGGACAATAAGATGCCCAAATGACATGAATTCTTCTCTGATTATCAAAAACAATATTTCTGGCATTATTTTCGGAGAGTTCCGAAAAAGAGGCAAGGGTTGTTAATCTTTCTGGAGTTGTCCAACCCAAAAGAGATTGCATAAACAAACAACATAGCAACATAACAGCAGAAAAGAAGAGTTTCATATTTCCCTCCATCCTAAATTATATAGTGGGAAAGAAAAAAAGTCAAACCTTCGGATTCGACCGTTAACAGAAACTATGACTACTTTTGGACCTTAACTTAAAGTAGAACACAAATTAGACGAATGCGACAAATAAAAACTTAAAAATTGATTTATGCTCTCCCTTCTTTGTCTAATTCGTCTAATTATTATTCCTTTAGGAGTTATTCCCCATCCCGCACCTCTCCTTTCTTTTTCCCTCATTGGAAAAGCAAAAATAGATTTAAAAAGTGAAGAAATTAAAAACGAAGTACTCCTAGGACTAATTTGGAGAATTGCAAATTTTTCAGCAAAATTCGTAGAGTTGACTTACATCAAATATTCGGTAAAATAAAAAATGATTTCTTTTCAGGATGTCTCAAAGATTTACGGCAATTCTTGGGTTGCCTTAAAAGATATTAACCTTAATATCAACAAAGGGGAATTTGTCTTTATTCAAGGCCCAACCGGGGCTGGCAAAACAACCCTTCTTAAACTGATCTATCGGGAAGAATTGCCGACCAAGGGAGAAGTGATTATTGCTAACCGAAAATTGCGCACCCTTTCCTCAAAGGAGGTTCCCAATCTCCGACGTCACATTGGTATCGTTTTCCAAGATTTCAAATTACTCCTTGACCGAACCGTTTACGAAAACTTGGAATTTGCCTTAGCCGCGATAAATTTCCCTTGGGCAAGAATGGAAGAGGTAATTATTAAAACCCTAACCCAGTTAGGAATTGGTAATAAATTAGACAACTACCCTCACCAACTTTCCGGTGGGGAACAGCAGAAGGTAGCGATTGCCCGGGCTTTAGCGAAAGACCCGGAAATAATTCTTGCTGACGAGCCAACTGGGAATATTGACCCAGAGTCAGCAGAGGAAATTATTAAAATCTTTTTGGCATTGTCTCTTCAAGGAAAAATCGTAGTTATGGCAACTCACAATACCGAATGGCCCAAGGCTCTAAAGAAAAGGACAGTTAAGTTGGTGGCAGGAAGAATAACTGAAGATTTACCCGCTGGCTAATAAATGGGCCTTAAATTCATTCTGAAAGAAACATTTCGGACGATAAGAACATCCCGTCTTAACTTTTTTCTATCTGCCATTGTTCAAGCACTTTGCCTTTTAATTTTCTTAATCTTTCTCACCATAACTATAAACCTTCTTTCTCTCGTTCGAGAAACCTATAATCGGATAGAAATTTACGCCTTCCTAAAAGAGAAAGTTTCCTATCCCGAAGTCGCCGATAAGGTTTTTCTAATTGCCGGGGTGAAAGAAGTTCGGTATGTCTCAAAGGACGAGGCACTCCAAGAATTAAAAGAAGACTTAGGAGAGGATGCCGGTATCCTCTCCGATTTAGACAAAAATCCCCTGCCTAATTCCATTCGCATCAAATTGGAACCGAATTACCATTCGGCGCAAGCATTAAAAGAAATTGAGAAAAAATTGGCAAATATCCCGGGGATTAGAGAAGTATGGTCCGGTAGGGAAGTCTTGAGCAAATTAGAAAAACTTTTAAGAATTATTCTTGTCTCGGACTTTGGTATTTTAATCATCATTGGTATCGCGGTGATATTTATTATTTTCCAGAATATTGAAGCAATATATTTACAGCGGCGCCGGGAGATTGAAATAATGCGTCTGGTTGGTGCTAACGAATATATCATTTCCGCCCCATTCTACTGGCAGGGTTTCCTCCAAGGGATTTTGGGCGGTCTTCTTGCTTTCCTCACCCTTGCCATCCTGGCTTATTTTCTCTCCACCACTCTCCTCTCTTTTATTTTCCCTGCTTTCCCTCTCCTTTTTCTCTCTTTACTCATTGGAGCAGTTTTAGGCATCTCTGGTTCTTATACTGCCCTTTCGCGAATCAAAGAAACCGCAAAATAAGATGAAACAAATGACAATCCTCTTTATCTTTTTATCCCTATTGGCGCAGGAGAGCGATGAGTTTGAAAAACAGAAAAGAGAATTAGAAGAAACAAAGAAAAGGTTAGTGGAAATTGAAGGGAAAATTAAAACACTTGATAAAGAAGAAAAAAATGCCTTAAAAAGGATTGAAGTGGTGGATGAGAAAATTTCCGTCACCCGGAAATATATTCAGCAACTATTTAATTTAATCAACTTAAAGGAAAAGGAAATTGAAGGGGTAAAAAGAGAAATCTCTATCACCCAAAGGAAAATTACACAAACAAAAGAAAATCTCTCCAACTTCCTCTTTCTCTTCTATAAAATTAACCGTTTCCTACCCTTAGAGTTTTACTTGCCAGCCAAAACTCTTCCGGAGGTATACCGAAAGGCAATTAACTTAAAATACTTAGGAAGAGAGTGTAAAAGAAATATTGAAGACCTTTCCCAATTAAAAAAGGAATTGGAAGCAAAGGAAAAGAAACTTCTCACGGCTTACCGAGAATTGGCGAAGATGAAACAAGAAAAGACATCCGAAGAAAATTCCTTAAAGGCAACAAAGGAATTAGAAAGAAAAGTCCTCTCCCGGGTGCGAACAGAAAAAGAAAAGCAGAAGAAAATAGAAGAGGATTTGCGCTCCGCCAAAGAACGTTTAGAGAAACTGATTGCGGAATTAGAAAAACAAAGACAAGCAAGACGTTTAGCACCGGGAACCCATTATTTAGAAATTATGAAAGGGAATTTGCCTTGGCCGACCAAGGGAAAGGTTATATCCTATTTTGGTAGTCAATTTCATCCTAAATATAAAACCAGAACCAAAAATACCGGAATTGATATTGCTTGTTCGGTTGGGGCACCAGTAAAGGTAATTGCCAAAGGGCGGGTAGTTTATGCCGACCGCTTTATGGGCTATGGGAATATGGTGATTGTCGACCACCGCGAAGGTTATTACACCATCTATTCTGACCTTTCCGAAATTAGCGTCACTGTTGGGCAGGAACTGGAAAAAGGAGATATTTTAGGTCGGACAAAAGAAAATCTCCATTTTGAAATTAGAAGAGAAGGGAAACCAGTTAATCCTTTGGATTGGCTGGCAAAATAAAATGCTGTTTGAGAATATCTTAGGCAGTGAAAAGGTCTTTGGGCAACTAAAAAGACTTTCCGCCAAACCCCTTTTTCCCCCTTTACTCTTTTGGGGGAGACCGGGAATTGGCAAAAGAACTACTGCCCTCTTATTTACCCAAAATCTAATGTGCGAAAAAGAAGGTTGTGGTGAGTGCCGTTTCTGTCAAGAAATCGCCCAGATGAGGCATCCGGATTTATGGGTTCTATTCCCCTCCCCACCTCAACCAAAGAGAAATGATGATGAGCGATATTTAGATACCATTCAAAGACTGAGACGCGGTTATTCCCTTAATCAAAAGCGACCAACAGTTCCCAAGAATTATGTCATTCATCTGGAGGATATTCATAACCTTTCCACCGAGATGCGATTTAAACCCCGTTTGGCAAAAAAAAGAGTGGTAATCGTGATTGATGCGGAACGAATGACCCAAGAGGCCTCAAATGCCTTTCTCAAAACCTTAGAAGAACCCCAAAGGGATACTGTCTTTATCCTTTTAACATCTCGTTTCTCTTTTCTTCCTTCCACTATCCGCTCTCGGTGTCTTCCTATTTATTTCCCACCCCTAAAAGATGAAATAATTACCGAATACCTATTAAAAATGGGCTATGATGAAATTTCCGTAAAAAGGGCACTGGCTTTCGCCTATGGGAGTTTGCGTCGGGCTTTAGATTTCTTATCTAACCCTTTTCCCATTCCCGAAGAGATTCTCTCTCTTGCCCTATCGCCTTCTCTCCCAACTCTTTTCACCTTAATTGATGAACTCCGTCTTACTAATTGGGAAGAAACAGTGCAAAATCTCATCCTTCTTTTCCACTCCCAACTTTTAAAAAAAACTGGTTTGAAAAATTATGAAACCTTTTATCCTGAAGGTTTCACGGTGGAGGAACTGCTTACTCGGATTGAATCCCTTTTGAATCTCCAGCCCGATTTAGCATATAACCTAAACCGCCGGCTTTTCTTATTTTCTTTTCTCACAATGCTTTTGAAAAAATCGGGCCGAAAACAAACAAAAAAAGAATAAATCAAAAGTGAAGCGAACTCTACTCATAAATCCCTGGATTTATGACTTTAAGGCATTTGATTTTTGGTTAAAACCCCTTGGTCTTTTATATCTCGCCTCTTATTTAAGAAAATTTAACTTTAATATCTCTTTTCTTGATTGTCTTGACCGCTACCATCCGATATTAACGAAAAACAAAAAACCAAAGGTGGATTCTTTTGGCCGAGGCAAATTCTTGTCAACCTTTATTTCCAAACCAAAGGTTTATCAAAATATCCCCCGTCACTACAAAAGATATGGAATGCCGATAGAATATTTTGAAAAAATCCTCTCGGAGGCCGAAAAACCGGACTACATCTTCCTCACTTCTGGTATGACCTATTGGTATTTAGGAGCATTTGATGCGATCGCTATTCTCCGAAGATATTTTCCAAAGACTCCAATCATCTTAGGTGGGATTTATGCCACAATTTGTCGGGAACATGCCAAAAGGTTTTCTGGTGCCGATTTAGTGATTTCTGGTCCTTTTGAAACTGAACTTTATCAATATCTCCCCGGGCTAAAACCGATGGCTTTCTTTCAACTTCCCTTTCCCGCCTATGACCTTTATCAAAAAGTTGATTACATCTGCATTTTAATCTCTCGTGGTTGTCCTTTTCACTGTTCCTATTGTGCGGTGCCAAAATTATTTCCCAAATTTTTATTTCGAGATAAAGAATCAATAATCGCGGAGATTGATTACTATCGGGAATTAGGGATAAAGAATATCGCCTTTTCCGATGACGCCCTCTTGTGCCATCCGGAGATTAAATCCCTTTTAGAGACGATTATTAAGAAAAACTGGCGGCTAAACTTTCATACCCCAAATGGACTCCATCCCCGATTGATTGACCAAGAGATCGCCCATCTTTTATTTAATGCCAACTTTAGGACCATCTATCTCAGTTTAGAAACTACCTCCCCTTCTCTACAAAAGGCGACCGGGGATAAAGTAAAAACTGAAGAGTTTCTTCAAGCAGTTCAATTTTTAAGAAAGGCGGGTTTTAATAAAGAAATCCATACCTATCTCATCTTTGGTTTACCTGAGCAAACAATTTCTGATATTAAAGAGAGTATTGATTTTGTCCATTCCTTAGGAATTAAATGCCATTTAGCAGAATTTTCTCCAATTCCAGGAACTGAGGAATATAAAAAGATTGGGTTTAGTGAAGATACCGACCCATTATATCATAATAATACCGCCTTTCTTTACCTGACAAAAAGAGAAGAACTCTTAAAAATGAAACTCTATCTCAGCCAGAGCGAAGAAGCAAATTAACCGCCAATTTCTCCAAATTTAATTTAATAAGAATTGCTGAGAAAATCTTTCTCATTGCGAGCAATAGTAAAGCAATCTAATAAAAAGTCTCAATCCCAAGTAAAGAGATTGCTTTGGGATTTCCTTTCTCGCAATAATGAATTTTAGTTAAAATAAAAAAGGCGGGAGGAAAATCCTCCCGCCTCTCCTCTTATCCTTCGGGCTACTTCACTACGATTAACTTTCTATCTTCTTTGTAGCCCTTTCCACCTGAGGCGGACTCAAACCGTAAGAGATAAATTCCCGCTGGTAGTTTCTTAATCTCAAACTCACCTTTATCACTCTTCGCGGAATAAACCAAACTTCCTAAGGTATTATAGATTTTGAGAGTAGCAACCTCTTTTTTCGGTAAATGATAATAAACCTTGGTTAAGCCCTTGGTCGGATTGGGTACTACCGAAATTCCGATCTTCTTCCCCGAAATATCTCCCATTGTGGCTGGAATTAACTCTTTGTCTAAAATAGCCGTCGCCGGATAGTAAAAGAACTCATTA
>JBDRVU010000029.1:0-10146 GCA_039802085.1 Caldifarciminota bacterium | reverse complement strand
GAAAGGAAGAAGTTTTTTTATCTCTTTTAATTTTATAATGAATAAAGTAAGGAGAAAAAGTAAAATATTCGGTCGGGTGATAGCGGTCAGACCAAAGAAGAGACCGGAAAGGAAAATTTTCTCTTTTAGAAAGAGAAAAAATCCGAAGAGGATTAAAAAGATTAAAAGATTGGTGAGAAGTAATTCGCCATCAAAATAGATGAGAAGTGGATAGAGACTAGCCGCCAACCCGGCGATTGTCCCAACTTTTTGGGAAAAGATTTTTTTGCCGATGAGATAGACTAAAAGGCAACTACCTGAACCAATCAGGATTTGGATAATTCTGGGGATAAAGAGGTTAATTCCGAATATTTTGTAGATGAGGGCAAGGAAATAAGGATAAAGGGGTGCCCTAAAGAAACTGGTTTCTGCCAGCCAACCACCTTTTAAGATAGAGATTGCCATTTGGTGGTGGTATAATGGATCCATTTGGGGATGGGGAAAAAGGGGATCGTTTGCCTTTGCCTGAAAAATGTAAAAAAGACGCCACAGGAAGGCAAAGAGAAAAATCGCTAAGGGGACTATTTTTTCCTTTTGTTCAAGATAAAATTTTCTTTTTGGAGTAATTTTATTCCCGATTTTTAAGTGCCCAATTGCCAAGCGCTAATATAACCTTTCTGCTCCTTAGTCAAGTAGTCAATCTTTACGCCCATTGATTTTAATTTCAACCGGGCAATTTCGCAATCAAGCTCATAAGGCAGTTTATAGACTCTATTTTCCAATTTCTTATGGTTCTTGACGAGATATTCGCAAGCCAAAGCTTGATTGGCAAAGGACATATCCATAACCATCGCGGGGTGCCCTTCCGCCGCGGAGAGGTTAACTAACCTCCCTTCGGCTAAGAGGTAGAGCCTTCTTCCATTTCGTAGAGTATATTCGGTACAAGAGTTCCTCACTTCTCTTTTCCGGATAGTTAACCGGTTGAGTCCCTTTTTGTTAATCTCCACATCAAAGTGACCGGCGTTACAGATGATTGCCCCATCTTTCATTAGGAGGAGATGCTCTTCCCTTATCACATTTATATCCCCGGTGGCGGTGATGAAAAGGTCACCAATCGGAGCGGCTTCTTTCAGGGGCATAACCAAAAAACCATCCATCTTTGCTTCTAATGCCCGGATCGGGTCAACTTCGGTGACAATCACTGAGGCACCCATTCCTTTTGCCCTTAAAGAAATCCCTTTGCCGCACATTCCATAGCCACAGACGACAACCGTAGCACCAGCAAATAGAAAATTAGTCGCTCTTAAAATGCCATCAATTGTTGATTGACCAGTGCCGTAGCGGTTGTCAAACATAAATTTGGTTAAGGAATCATTCACCGCAATTATTGGATAGCGTAAGACCCCTTCCTTTTCCATATTTTTTAGTCGGATGACACCAGTGGTGGTCTCTTCGGTACCACCGAGAACGGAGATCTCTCCTTTCTTTTGGTGAAGAGTTGAGACCAAATCCGCACCGTCGTCGATAGTAATATCTGGTTTCTGCCTCAGGGTAGAGAGAATATGTTGATAATAAGTTGAGCGGTCCTCACCTTTAATGGCGAAGACAGGAATCTTAAAATATTTTACCAATGCCGCTGCACAATCATCCTGAGTGGAGAGAGGATTGGAAGCACAAAGACGCAATATAGCACCACCTTCTTTTAAGGTTTGGGCAAGATTGGCGGTTTCGGTGGTGATGTGCAAGCAAGCAGAAATTTTTATCCCTTTTAATGGTCTTTCCTGGGCAAAGCGCTGGCGGATTAATTTTAGAACCGGCATAAATCGCCCCGCCCACTCAATTCTTCTTCTCCCTTTTTCCGCTAATTTTATATCCTTTATATCGTATTCCATAATTTCTCCCTTTTTAAATCATCGCCCATCTTCTTACTTCTTCCACCATATCCAATTTTTCCCAAGTAAAATTCTCTTCTTCCCGACCAAAATGACCATAGCATGCAGTAGGAAGGTAGATTGGCCTTCGGAGATTTAGTTTCTCAATGATACCCACGGGGGAAAAATCAAATAGTTTTTTCGTAATCCTTAAAATCTCTTCCTCGGGAATTTTTTCGGTACCGAAGGCATTGATAGTAATGTGGAGCGGTTCGGGATGACCAATCACATAGGCGAGGCTCAGTTCTAATTCTTCTGCTAGACCGGCCGCTACCAAATTTTTTGCCACATAACGGGCAAAATAAGAAGCGCTCCGGTCAACCTTACTCGGGTCTTTACCAGAAAAGGCACCGCCTCCGTGGCGGACCTTTCCCCCATAGGTATCAACGATTATCTTCCGACCGGTCATTCCGGTATCAGATTGGGGACCACCGATAATGAACCTTCCAGTTTCATTGATGTAAAATTTTGTCCTTTTATCTAATAATTCTTTTGGTATCACCGGCTTGATTACCTTCTCAATTATTTCTTCTTTTGCCCTTCGGGAAAATTTCTTACCTGTTTTGTCTAATGCCTCTGCGGTATGTTGGGCAGCAATCACTACCTTATCAACCCGGACCGGTTTTTTTCTGTGATATTCAACTGTCACCTGGGACTTACCATCCGGACCGAGATAAGAAATAATTTTTCTCTTCCGGACTTCGGCTAACCTTCGAGTTAGTTTGTGGGCTAAGGTAATTGGCAGGGGCATAAGTTCTGGTGTCTCCCGGCAGGCATAACCAATCATTAGACCTTGGTCCCCAGCACCACCTTTGTCAACCCCAATGGCAATGTCCGGAGATTGGGTGCCAATGGCATTAAGGATAGCACAATTTTCTGCTGAGAGACCATAACAGGTATCGGTATAGCCAATCTCTTTTAATAAGGAACGGACTAATTTTTGCAAATCCACCCAACCGGTAGTTGTTATCTCACCACCAACGATAACAAGGCCGACTGTGACAAATGCCTCACAAGCAACTCTTCCTTTTGGGTCCTGTTCCAATATATTGTCTAAAACTGCATCGGAAATTTGGTCACAAATTTTATCCGGATGCCCTTCGGTTACCGATTCTGCGGTAAAAAACGTTTTCATCATAAGTTATTTTACTCGCCTTTGGAAAAATGTCAACAAAAAACCTAATCATAAAAAGCCCTTGACTTTATGGAAAATTTATCTTAAAATAAAACAAGAAGATGTTTGGAAAGTCAGGTCAAGTAGTAATAAAAAAGAGGAAAATGGGGTATGGGAACTTTATAATAAAAGCCCCTTGACTTTTATTAAATGTTGATTATACTTAGTTATTAAATATAAATTATTAGGCTGACCATGAATGAAGAAGAATATTTAGATGCACTTTTAAGTCAGTGCATTGAAGCGAATGCCTCGGATATTCATTTAACCGTTGGCCGTCCACCAACTTTAAGAATTGATGGCAAACTCTATCCCGTGGATCGAGCCCCAGCATTGACGCCAGAAATTACTTCTCATTTTAAGGATATTGTTTCCCGACAGGCAAAACATCTTCGGGTGCAGATTGAAGATGGCGGTGGCGGTGATTTTGCTTTCAATTATAAGAATATCGCACGCTTTCGTGTTGCCATTTATAAACAGAAGGGTTATTTTGGTCTAGCCCTCCGTTTAATTCCCCGGAAGATTATGACCTTTGAAGAGATTGGTTTTTTACCCCATCTCGTTCCGAAAATTAAATTCCTTTTAGACCGACCGCATGGTTTGATTTTAGTTACCGGTCCAACTGGTTCCGGTAAAACAACTACCCAAGCAACTTTCATTGACTATATCTTAAATTCTCCGCGTCATGTCTTAACAATTGAAGACCCGATTGAATTTATCCACGAGCATAAATCAGGAATTATTACCCAGCGGGAAGTGGGGACTGATGTTTCTTCCTTCCGCGAGGCGATAATGAAGGGTTTGCGTTCCAACCCCAATGTGATTCTGGTGGGTGAAATTAGGGATTTGGCAACTGCGGAGGCAACAGTCTGGGCTGCGGAATCCGGACACTTAGTCATTGGTACCCTCCATACCACTAATGCCCCAGAAACGGTTACCCGTTTTATTGATATTTTCCCACCGGAAATTCGGGATCAGATTAGAATTCAGTTTTCAATATCGCTCCTGGCGGTTTTTTCTCAAAGACTTCTTTTACGTACTGAAGGAAAGGGACGGATTGCCGCTTTTGAGGTGATGATGGCAACCCCCGCGGTTAAGAATTTAATTCGGGAAAGAAAGATCGAACATCTACCAAGTGCTATTCAGACTTCTACTTCGGAAGGTAGCATATCTTTTGATGCCTATTTGGCGGAATTATATAAAATGGGTAAGATTAACTATGAGACCGCTCTGGCTAATTCCTCAGACCCGAAGGCGCTTCGCGACCTTGTGGAATACGGAACCCGTCGGTATAAGAGTTAGGCCGAAGATTTAGATAAATTTGTTAGTAATTGGCATTCGCCGACCAAAGCCAAATGCCTTTTGAGTGATTTTTAAGGAGAGAGGCGCCTGTCTTCTTTTGTATTCATTTCTGGCTACCAATCTTACTATCCTCTCCACATCTTCTTCCTTGAACCCCATTTTTGTAATCTGAGTCGGTGAAAGATTCTCTTCAATGTAGAGACGGAGGATTTCGTCAAGGAGGGGATAGGGGAGAAGGTCATCTTCATCTCTTTGCTTTGGCCTTAATTCCGCGGAGGGTGGTTTGGTGATAATTCTCTTAGGGATTATCTCTTTATTGGCTCTTTCATTTAAAAAATGGGCAATTTTATAAATTAGTCCCTTTGGTAAATCAGCAAGAACTGCTAAACCACCTGCCATATCACCGTAAAGGGTGGTGTAGCCGACCGCCATTTCTGACTTATTTCCAGTGGAGAGAACTAGATTGCCAAATTTATTGGATATTGCCATTAAGATATTTCCCCGGATGCGGGCTTGGATGTTTTCCCAGGTAGTATCAATTCCTCTTTCTTTCTTCAAAAATCTTTTTAAGGTTTTTAAGTATGAGTTATAGATTTCTTTAATATCTATTTCCCAGTAGGGAATCCCAAGGTTTTTAATTACCAACTCGGCATCCCGCCGGGAAGATTTTGGGGTATAAGGACCGGGCATAATCACTCCTAAAACATTTTCTCTCCCTAATGCCTTCACCGCCAAGGCAGCAGTAATCGCCGAATCAATTCCCCCGGAGATTCCTAAACAGACTTGGGAAAACCCGTTTTTTTGTAAATAATCTTTTAAGCCCAAACATAAAGCTTCAACTACTTCCTCTTCTATTCGCCACTCTTCTTCTTTTTCTTCTTTTCTTTCTTTTAGGTCAAAAATGATTAAGTCTTCCTTAAACCTTTTTCCGCGGGCAATCAATTGACCGTTTGGAGCGAAGGCAAAACTACCACCATCAAATATCAAATCATCCTGACCGCCAACCAAATTGCAATAGATAAGGTAAACTTGATTCTTTATTGCTTTTTTGCTTAACATCTCTCTCCTTTTTCGGTATTTTCCAATATAAAAAGGAGATGCTGATATATTGATAATAATTCTGGCTCCGGCTTCCTTCTGTTTTTCTAAAACTCCATTTTCTATCCAAATATCTTCACAGATGTTAATTCCAATTTTTTCCCCTTGGAATTTTACTATTTTTATATCTTTTCCGGGGTGAAAGTATCTTTTTTCGTCAAAGACATCATAAGAAGGAAGGTTTATCTTTCGCATATTCTCCAAAATTCTTTTTTGGTGAGCAAAGATAACCGAATTATAGAGGATACCCGGAAAAAACGGGGTAAATGATTTATCCGGATGGGCAATCTTTCTCTTTTCTCTCTCTACATAACCAAAAACAATTGCGATGTCTTGGCTTTCTTTAATAATCTTTTGGGTAGTTTTTAGATTCAAAGAAACGAAGTCTTCTCGGAAAAGAAGATCTTTGGGGGGATAACCGGTGACGACCAGTTCTGGGAAGACAATAATCTCACATTCCCTCTTTTTTGCGGAGTTAATCATTGTCAGCATTTTTTCCTGATTATTGGTGAATTCGCCAACCGTAGGATTTATCTGGGCAATAGCAATTTTCATTGGATAGCAAGCATTCGTTCTAATGTTTTTTTTGCTTTAATCTGAATTTCTTCTGTTACGGCAATCGGATATTTTTCTTCTTTTAAGGCAACCAGAACACTCTCTAAGGTCGTTTTCTTCATATTAGCACAGATGGCATTTTCTTTTAATGGGTAACATCTTTTCCCAGGGTATTCCCTTCTTATTCGGTTCACTAAGCCGACTTCGGTTCCTAAAACGACCTCCGGCAAATCTTTACTGAGGCGAATCATACCACTGGTGGAGGCGACATAATCCGCTTTATTTAAAACCTCCAAGCGACATTCCGGGTGACAGAGAATTTTTGCTTTGGGGTGTCTCTCTCGGGCATTGTCAACATCTTCGGGTTCAAACCAGAGGGCGTGAACATAACAAAAACCTTCCCAAGGAATAATGTTTTTTCTTTTTGTTTCTTGGGCAACATAAAGAGCCAGATTTTTATCCGGGACAAAGAGAACTTTTTTGTCTGCCGGTAGGGATTGAACCACTTTTACGCAGTTAGCCGAGGTGCAGGTTATATCCGATTCCGCCTTCACCTCCGCGGTGGTATTAATGTAAGCGACAATTAGGCAATCGCCAATCTCCTCTTTTTTCTTTAAGAGCGCCTCTTTATTCACCATATCCGCCATTGGGCATCCGGCATTAATCTCAGGCATCAGCACTATCTTTTGAGGATTTAAGATTTTGGCGGTCTCGGCCATAAAATGAACGCCGCAGAAGACAATAATTTTTGCTTTAGTTTCCCGCGCCCGGAGGGATAAGTCAAGAGAATCGCCGATAAAATCAGCGACCTCGTAGATTTCGGGCCTTTGATAATTATGAACCAAGATGACCGCATCTTTTTCTTTCTTTAACCGTAAAACCTCATTTTTTAATTCCTCTTGATTCATCTACGAATTCCTCCATTATCTCTTTCATATTTTTTGCGTCTTCAAACATCGTAATATTATTAAACATAATATAACCATCCTTTCGGGAAATCGCTTCTTGGGCAATCTGGTTTAACTCTTCTTGGGTGAATTTATGCCGATAACCTTTTCCGCCGTGGAGGCGGAAATAGAAGGCACAGGGGGTTTTCCCTTTCTTTTGAAATAGACCGGAAATCGGCAGTTTCCTCATTGGGTCAAAGGCTAAAATCAAATTCAATTCTTGAGAGATTTTTTTTAAGGTCTCATCCTGCCATCTTCCCCTTGGTTCCCAAACCAAAGTTAAATTTTTCCGGTCAATTTTGGAAAAGAAGGAATAGATATTTTCTATATTTTCCTCCACTTCCGAAAAAGAAGGAGGAGTTTGCAAGAGGATGACTTTGGTTTTTAGTACCTCTGCTTGCCTTTTTGTTTCCTCCCAGGCAGTTTTTGTCTCTTTTGTTAAGCGGAAAAGGCCAAAATTTTTTTCGACAAAGGAAACAAGAGGGAAAGAAGAAGGCTGGAACCGCTTATAGGTAGGAGAAGAAGCAGGATGAGTAATCAACTGAGAAGCTTTTAAAATGAAGGAAAAATCCAGTGGCGCTTTTTTGCGCCACTTTTCCAAAAGGGAAAGATTGGGAAAGGTATAGAAAGTAATTTGTATTTCACAACAATTAAAGGTTTTGTAATATAACTCCTGACTTACCGGAAAACCACAACAGCCAATTTTAATCATCTCCTAACAGGTGAGATGGAAAAGAGCGGACTTCTTTCTTTTTTCTCGATTAAAAACCTCGATCGCCTCCGGGGTTGGAGAAGAAATAAAATCAACTCTTTTTTCTCGTAAATAGTCCTCTGTCTCCGGAGGTAGAGAAAGACAACCACTTTGACCAGTTCCGATAATTACTATCTCAGGGTTTTCAGCCAATAGTTTTTCTGCTTCCGCGCGAGAAAGAAAATGGCTAGAACCGGAAAAATCTTCGTAGCGATTTTTTATCTCACCGTTAACGGTGATGATGACATCCGAAGTGTATTTAACTCTATCAATGATTATCCAACCAAAACCGGTCTTTTCAATTTTCATTTTACACTCCAGCCGGTTGCGTTTCGCTACTGCTTTTAGTAATAGGAATTACTAAGATATCGCCAAAGTCTTTCTCTTGGATTAGTTTCACCTCCCCTAAAAAAGCTAATTCTAAAAGAGCAAAGAAAATTATGATAATGTCTTTAATATCCTTTGCCTCTTTCAGAAGGCTAAAAAAGGTAAGGAATTGTTTTCCTTTGTTTTCACTACCAGGAATTTCCATTCTCCGAATTTTTTCTCTAACTAGGGCAATTCTCTCTTCCAGACGAAAGGAGGGTTTTTCAATTACTAACTTTTTTTCGCCTTTTTTCTGTAATTGATAAAAAGCTTTCATCAAGTCAATAATATCCATCTCTCCTTCTTCAATTGGCGCCGTTTTCGGTCGGGGGAAAAAAAAGGAGCGTTCTTCTTCCAAAGAGGATAAAAGGGAGGCTAACTTTTTATACTTCTCAAATTCTTCATAGATTTCAAATAAAGAAACTGTCACCTCACCCGATTTTTCTTCTGGTGTGGGGATAAGTTTTCTTAGTTTAATTCTTATGAGAACCGCCGCCATAATAAGAAAATCCGATAGGTCAGGATAAATAGGCTGGCGGTTAACCTCCTGGCTAACTGGGTTTTGTACATTTTTAATAAATTCTAAAAATTGGCGGGTAATGGTAGCGAGGGGAATCTCAAAGATGGAAACCTCTTCCCTTCTGATTAAATAAAGTAGGAGTTCAATTGGTCCGGAAAATAAGGGGAGGGAGATATTAAATTTCATAGGAAGATAATTCGTATTCTCTTAAACCAATCTTTAATTCCTCCCCCACTGTTAGGATTGTTTCCGGATTTAAGTTGGGATAAAGATTTTTAATCTGTTCCTTGGTCAAGTCATAACTGGCTTGATCTAAGGCGACCGGATCAAGGGAGGCAAGGATACCGATATCCTTCATTATTGGCTCTTCGGTTTTAGGAAAACAGTCACAGTTGGGGGTAATATCAATTAAGAAGTTGAAATGAATAGCGAAGCGGTTTTTTAAGATGATATAGGCATATTCGGCAATTTTTCTTTGCAATTCCTCCGGTGTGGAGTTCCAATTAATCTGAATAGCATTATTGGGGCAGATAGTTAAACAGCCCCCGCAACCGGCGCAGTTTGTAGTAATAAAATAACGCTTTCTTTGAAAAGTGATGGCTTGATTGGGACAGTAGTCAACACAGATACCACAGAGTTCGCATTTCGTTTCTTCGATATAAGGGATGGAGACCGAATGCATATCCAATTTACCACCCTTTGCCGCCAAACCCATTCCAATATTCTTTAATGCCCCACCAAAACCGGTAACCATATGCCCCTTAAAGTGGGCGAGGTTAATTAAGAAGGTAAACAATTTCAATCTTCGGGCGATCTTATTACCATTGATTTCGTAGTAAGATTCCCCTCTTTTGCCATCAACAAAAATAATTGGTGCCAGAACCTTTTGTAAAGTAAAGCCATGTTTCTGCGCCAGCTCAAAATGACTTTTATCTTCCTGCCGCTTCCCCCGATAGAGGGTAGTGGTTTCCAAAAGGAATGGTTGCAACCCATTTTCCCCACATAAAAGTGTGACCTCTCGGACATATGCCGGATTTAAGTAATTCTCTCTCCCCTCCTCTCCGAAATGAACTTTTATTCCAATCTTTTTGTGGGAGGGAATAGAAGAGAAAAATTTTGTCTCATTAAATAAGAAATTAAGGAAAGAGATATATCTTTTCCGATTAGTGTTTAGGTCTCTACCGTTTTCTAAAGGAAGGAAATAGACCTTACTTTTCATCTTTGGCATAAACTAAAATCCCCGGAATCTTCTCCCCGCATTTTGGGCATTTCCCATCTTTCAGGTGGTTTTCGGTCATTGTGATACCGACCCTCTTAATCAAAAGAGTACCGCACTTCGGACAATAGGTATTCTCAAACTTATGCCCCGGGCAGTTTCCCAGATAGACATACTTCAAACCACATTCCCTGGCCACCTGGTGAGCAGCTTCTAAGGTCTTAATTGGGGTCGGTGGTAGTTGCTGTAACTTATAATTGGGGAAGAAGCGGGTAAAATGTAAAGGAACCTCTTCTCCCAAGTTTTC
>JBDRVU010000028.1:0-10253 GCA_039802085.1 Caldifarciminota bacterium | reverse complement strand
CCTTCGCCTCCGGGGTTAGTTGCCGGGTTAGGCCGAAAGAGTAGCCTTCCCACTAAAAAGTGGGATTCACCCCAAAGAAATCCCCCGGCCCAACGCCTTTCCTCCAAAATGGCGTTGGGTTCGGCGTTATATAGTTTTCACTATTATAATAAGGAAATGAAAGAAAGTCAAGGTCTCAACGCTTGATTTTTCCTTACAATTTAGTATACTTAATAAATAATTTTTGGAGGATTTATGCTGAAAAAGAAATTGATTATTTTTCCTTTGCTTTTGGTCAGTTTTTTATCGGCTCAAATAATTGAGACGACAATCCTTCTTCCCGATAGCCTTTCCGGTATTCTCTTTCCGCAGGCGATTGCTCATAACCCAACGAATAACAAACTGTATATTGCCGGAGAAAAGGGAGGATTTGTTTTAATTGTTAATTCTACCACTCAGGGGAAGATTGGTAAAGTGTTGATTGGTGGGAATATCACCACCCTTCTCTATAATCACTTAAACAATAAGTTATATGGGACGGTTAGCGGTCAAAACAACTTCCTCTTTGTTATTGATGGTGCTACCGACCAAATTGATACAATAATTCCGGTTGGCCAATCGCCCATCGCCCTGGCGCTTAATGCCACAAATAATAAAATTTATTGTGCCAATAGTGCTGCTAACACGGTCACAATTATTGATGGCACCAATAACCGAATAATCACAACTGTCAACGTCGGCAACTCCCCTCAAGCCCTCCTCTGGAATCCCCATCGGAATCGGGTCTATTGTGCCAATCGTTATTCCAACACCATCACGGTTATTGACGGGGTAACTAATATTGTTCGGGGAGAAATCGCGGTGGGAACTGGTCCGGTCGCCTTAGCCTGGAATAGTACCAACAATCGGGCATATTGTGTCAATTCCAGTGGCGCCACAATCACTGTCATCAATGGGGAAACCGATTCCATAATCAATACCGTCTCGGTTGGCAGTTATCCAATATCAATCACTTGGAACCAAACTAATAATAAATACTACTGTGCCAATCGCTGGCAGGGAACGGTTTCCATCTTCAACGGAGCCAATGACCAACTGATAACAACTGTCACCACTGGCGCCAATGTTTCATCTCTTACTTGGAATCCGGTTGCTAATAAAGTCTACTGCGCCAATTCTTCGGCAAACACCGTTTCGGTGATTGATGGCGTTAGCAACAATCTCCTCACCAATATCCCAGTTGGCCAAGAACCCTCTCTCCTCTTCTCTTTAACAAGCAACGAAATCGTCTACTGCCTGAACCGATTAAGTCATGAGGTTTCGGTAATCTCTGGCACGGCTAATATCACAACAATCATCATTGGTGCTACCCCTTATGCTGGAATTTGGCATCCGGGAAATAATTATCTCTATGTCACCAATTCCGGTTCCAACAACCTCTTTCTCATCAATACCACAAACAATCAAGTTGTCGGGCGCATCACGGTGGGCAAAACCCCTTGCGCTCTTGTTCTCAATCTAACAAACAATCGCCTCTTCTGTGCTAATTATAACTCAAATGACCTCTCCGTGATTAACTGTCTGACCAATCAAGTCATCGCCACCATCCCCGTAGAAAAAGGTCCAACCGCCCTGGCTTTAAATCTGACGAATAACAAGGTTTACTGCGCCAACCACGATAGTGGTAGTGTCTCAATTATTGATGGTGGCACAAATCAGGTGATTAAGACTCTAAAGGTTGGATTGAATCCAACCGCCCTTCTTTGGAATCATCTAAACAATCGCGTCTACTGTGCCAATCGCAATACCAATG
The DNA here is from genome assembly GCA_039802085.1 of Caldifarciminota bacterium. Classification (GTDB taxonomy): domain Bacteria; phylum Hydrothermota; class Tepidihabitantia; order Tepidihabitantales; family JBDRVQ01; genus JBDRVQ01. Next base: position 8,461 of record JBDRVU010000028.1, on the reverse strand, counting down.
ATGTTGTAGTGATTGATGGTCTAAGGGACAGTATCCTCAAAAGGATTCCCGCCGGTCAGGCACCAATCAACCTCGCCTTAAATTTAAAGAATAATAAGGTCTATGCCGGCAATCGGGTGAGTAATGAAGTAACAATCATCAACGCCCTAACCGATACCGCCATCACCAATTTAGCGATTGCCCGTGGACCAGAAGACCTAGTCTACGATTCAATTGATAATAAAATCTATTCCTCGGGCTATGCTCAAAATAAGGTTTCGGTTATTGATGGTCAGAATGACCGACGGCTGACCGATTGTGATGTTGGTCTTAATCCCAAAGCCCTTCTTTGGAATTCCGCTTCCAATCGGATTTATTGTGCCAACTTCGGCGACTCAACGGTTTCGGTAATTTCCTGCCCTAACGACTCGGTAATTGCTACCCTGCCGGTTGGTGCCGGTCCCCAAAAACTCGTCTGGGCAAAAACCCCGAATCGGGTTTATGTTTCAAATACCAATGGTTCAAGCATCACTGTTATTTTTGACGGCACCGGGATAGAAGAAGAAAAAAAGGAAAAGAGGCGCTCAATGTTAAAAATTTATCCCAATCCCTTTTCCGAATCAATCACTATCTTTCCGGAGGAAAGCGGCACATTAAAAATCTACGATGCCCAAGGGAACCTCTTACAAAAAAAAGAAATCCACACGCCATTTTCTTGGTTTGGAGAAAGTAGCGCCGGGAAATTACTCCCCTCCGGTATCTATTTCCTCTCTTTCCGAATCGGAGAAAGAGAAGAGATTAGAAAGGTAGTCTACCGGAATAAATAAGTTTTAATTTTTAAGGACCGTAAACTTTTGCGTCTTCTTTTACTTCTTCCACCCCTTACCGCGCATCTCCTTAATCATCTTTTTGATTCGTCGTTCGAATCTCTCCTGGAAGATTAAAAATCGGGCAAATTGTTCCGTTGAGAGGATTGATTCTATCTCCTTCTTTAATGCCTCCTCCCGATTCCGAAAACGTCTCTCAACTTCCTTCAATTCCTCAATCTTCTTCTTCAAGAGTTCACTCTTCGCCTTTTGGGCTAAAAGTTCCGCCAGTTCGGTTATCTTTTCAATTCTTCCCTTTTCTGCCTCTTTCCGTAATTCCCTTAAAGAACGAAACTTGGGGAATAATTTTGCCGCCTGGTCTTCATCTAGTTTCAACTCTTCGGTTAACTGCCAGAGTCTTATCGTTTCAATCTTCTCAATCGGCTCTTCTTCCTCCGGCGGGGTAAATTCTTCTCCCAGCATTGGTGGTCTTGATGGGGGAGGAGCTGGTGGTCCTTGGGCAAAGAGAAAGGCAAAAACCAGAAGAAAAGCAATCCCTTTTAACCTTTTCATAAGTCACCTCCTCCAATTAAATTTTCAACCAATACCTCCTTTTCTTTTTTGTCTAACTCCTCAAGCAAAGCAAAATAATCAAAACCACTTAAAATCTCTCCTTCTAATTTCTCCAAATCGGATTTAGTAAGAAGTCTCGTCCCTAATTCTTCCTTAACCTCTGACGGGATATTTTCTATAATCTCGTAGTAGGATAAATCTACCGGAAGATAAACCTCCGTTGCTTTATCTGCCGTGGGTGGGAATGGGCGGAAAAGGAAAAGGAATAAGATAATGGCTAAAGCCCCGACCGGTAAAAAGACTAAACGCCAAGAGAATCTCCTTTCCGGTTTAATCCGCTTTGCCAGGCGCTTCCGTCGGAAATCGGAGAGGATGCGAGAAAGGTTGGGCTCGGGGATTTCTTTTCTTTCATTAGCCAATATCTCTTTTAACCTCTGGATCCTTTTTAACTCCTTTTGGCACTCTCCACAAGTCTCTAAGTGGGAGAAGAAATCTTCGCTTTCCTTTTCCGAAAGCATCCCTTCCAGATAGAATAAAACCTTCTCCTGGGAGCAATTTTTCATAAATACTCCCTTAAAAACTCTTGCAGTTTTTTTATAGCATGGAAGTAGGTTGCTTTAACCGTCCCTTCTTTTATATCTAATAACTGGGTAATCTCCTTTATTGTTCGGTCTTCATTATGCCGCAAAAGAAAAACTACCCTTTCTCTGGGTGAAAGATGCCTAAGGGCATTTTCAATCGCCTCCTTAAGCCTTTTGTTTTGATAGACTTCTATCGGACCATTAACCCCTGGGATTTCTTTATCTTTAACTGGTACGGTCAATATCTTCTTCTTTTTTATTCGATTTATTCCTAAGTTCAGGCAGATCCGGTAAAGATAGGTATAAAAAGAAGAAGCACCACGAAATTTACCTAAACTCTGATAAGCCCGGAGAAAGGTATCGGATGTCAACTCATAAGCATCATCCTCATTCCTTAATAAGCGGAAGGCAAGATTAAAAACCCTTTGATAATTCTCTTCCATTAGAACCTCAAAACTCTTCTCATCACCCTCTTTTGCCTTTTCAATAAGTTCTTTTTCTTTCTCACTCACATTTAGACAAGGGAAAACTAAAAAAGGTTTATCCGCCGCCGGCGGAATAATGCCTTAGAACCCAAAGGTCTTTGTCTCTTCCTTCCCGGGAACTTTAATTTTACCAAACCTTTCCTCGTATTTCCGAATATTCTCCTCTAAGGCATTAAGGAGCAATTTAGCATGCTGGGGGGTAGTAACAATTCTGGCAAAGACCTTTGCCTTTGCCAGACCAGGCAAGATGCGGGCGCAGTCAATAATAAATTCCGAGGAGGAGTGGGCAATTAAAAAAAAGTTGGTATAAACCCCTTCTGACTCTTTCTCACCAATTTCCACTTGGATTGGTGGACCTTGTTTTTCCTCTTCATTCATAATTCCTCCATTTCAACTTTCATTCTACCAAAGAGAAAGTAAAAATCAAGATTACACCTGTTGACTAAGAGGGAAAATTCTTATAAAATGGATAATGCTTATTCCAATCAATGCCACCCGGATGGAACTCCTTCGCCTCCGGAGACGACTCAACCTCGCTCGAAGAGGACATAAACTCTTAAAGGATAAAGAGGAAGAACTAATGCGCCAAATTCTTGATTTATTAAAAAAGGTTCGGGAAAAAAGAAAAGAGGTAGAAAAAAATCTCGCCGAGGCAAAGAAAAGGTTTTATATCGCCAGTTTATACGAAAATCCTATATTCTCTGAGACCGCCTTCTTAATCCCTTCTTTCACCTTTGAGTTAAAGACGCGCCTGCGCCGGGTCTTAAATCTCACCCTGCCCGAATTAGAAGTAGAACTGAAAGAATTGGGAAGGAATTATGGCTTTTTTCAAACCTCTGGGGAATTGGAGGAAGGGATTGAAATGTTTAAGAAACTTCTTCCTTTACTTTTATCCCTGGCCGCAGAGGAAAAAGCACTCTCCCTTCTCTTTTCCGAAATCACAAAAACCAAAAAACGTGTGAATGCCTTAGAATATCTCCTTATTCCCTCTTTGGAAAGGGGGGTGAAGTTTATTACCTTCAAATTGGCGGAAAGGGAAAGGGAAGATTTAGTCAGGTTAAAAAGGATTAAAAGAGAATGAGAAGAAGGGATATCTTAATTACTTTTTTAATCCTTTTTTTAATCCTTATCTTCTCCTTATTTCCCTTCTCCTCCCCAGAAGAGGCAAAACGTTACGAAGTTGATAAGATTGGCCATTTAATCTTTTATACCTTCTGGGGTTATTTCTCTTATCCCATAATCGGTTTCTTTTCCCTCATTTTTGGTATGGTCTTAGGGATAATTACGGAATCGGCACAAAGATTCATTCCCAACCGTGATTCTTCTGTAGTCGATTTTCTCTTTAATCTCTTTGGTATCTTCCTCGGGATTTTTATCCGCCGGCTGAGAAAGGTATGAAATACCAAAAACCAAAAGGAACCAAAGACTTTCTTCCCGAAGAGGCAACGCAAGCAACTGATATTGAAGAAAAATTTCGGAAAACCTGCTCCCTCTTTGGTTTTCAAGAAATTAGAACCCCCATCTTGGAGCATAGTGACCTATTCTTCCGGGCGACTGGAGAAGGGACCGATATTGTCCAGAAAGAGATGTATCTATTTAAGGATAAAAGCGGTCGGGAATTGGCTTTAAGACCCGAAGGGACACCAGGGGTGATAAGGGCGGTGATAGAAGAAAAATTAAAACCACCGTTGAGACTTTTTTATTTAGGACCAATGTTCCGCTATGAAAGACCCCAGAAGGGCCGAATCCGCCAGCATACCCAATTGGGAGTTGAAATCCTGGGAGAAAAAGGACCTTATGTTGATGCGGAGATTATCCTTCTGGCCAAGACCTTTTTTGGGGAAATTGGGATAAAGGATTATTGGGTTGATATTAATAGTTTGGGTTGTTCGATATGTGCTTCCTCTTTTAAGGATGAGTTAAAAAAATTTCTGAGCAAAGAAAAAGAAAAACTTTGCCCTGATTGTCAGAACCGTCTTTTGCGAAATCCCTTGCGAGTTTTGGATTGCAAAAATGAAACCTGCCAAAATATCTATGAGGGTGCCCCGAAAATTAACCAATACCTATGTCTTTCCTGCTCAGAACACTTTGCGAGTTTTATTTCTTATCTTACCGAAATTGGGGTTAAAAACTATCGAATTGCCGATAAATTGGTGAGGGGAATTGACTATTATACCCGAACCGTCTTTGAATTCGTCTCCGAGAAACTTGGTGCTCAACATAGTTTTGGGGGTGGTGGTCGATATGACAACCTCTTTTCTGATTTGGGTGGAGAAAAGACACCGGCGATTGGTTTTGCCCTCGGGTTGGAAAGAATTCTTTTGATTGCGGAAAGAAAAGAAGAAGTAAGGAAATTAGTCTTCCTTGCCTTTCTTTCCTCAGATGATTTCCGGAAAGGTAAAGAGATTATCGGCATCTTACGTTCCGCAAAAATTCCGGTGATTGTTGGGGAAATTGGAGGAAAGTTAAAAAACCAATTGAAGCAAGCAAACTCCTATAATGCAGATTGGACGCTCATCCTAGGAGAAGAAGAATTAAAAAAAGGGATGGTAGCAATAAAAGATATGAAAAGTGGAGAGCAGAAAGAAATAAAAAAGGAAGCGCTGGTTGATTTTATAAAAATTGGAACCACCAAACCGGAATAAAATTTTAAATCTTTACGAATCCTTTCCGCACTGCGGGGCAATTGGTAGAGAGAGGATGATGGTATCCCGGATTAAAGATTCCAAGTTGATAAATTCACCTGCATAATAGACGCGGTCAATTTCCTCATCATCTAAATCTAAATTAGCAGCGAGTTTTCGTTCGTCTCCTTTTACATAACAACTACTAAATTCTTCATTAAAATCGCGGACAAATCCCTTGCCGCAATAGGCACAGGTTACCTCTGCCCGAAAATTAAGATTGCCGGAGATTAAAAGTTTATCCCCACTTTTCGTAATCCCCATCTTCACTTTGATATTACCGGTGATTATCATATCTTCAATCGCCAAATCCTCAGACATCACACTCCATTCCAAATCGTTCTTTCCTTCTTTCAGGTCGCTGACCAGAATCAGAAATTGTCTTCCTCTCCTTTTCTTATTTTTCATAAATCCCGCAATAGATTATCAATTATCATATCCGATTTTATGCCATCGGCTTCGGCATTAAAATTTGTTACCAGGCGATGTCTTAAAACCGGATGGGCAACTGCCCGAACATCATCAAGGGAAGGAGTATATTCCCCACCCAAAATTGCTCTGGTCTTTGCCCCTAAGATTAAATACTGGGAGGCTCTCGGCCCACATCCCCAACTGACATAGTCCTTTATATATTTAAGGGAATCAGAAGAAGGTCTTGTTGCCAGAACAAGGCGCACCGCATAATCAACAATCTCTTCGGAGACCGGTACACGACGGAGTAGTTTCTGCAACTCAATAATCTCTTGTCCATTTAGAACCTTTTTCAATTTTGGTTGATAGGCAGATGTCGTTTGTTTAACAATCTCTTTCTCCTCGTTAAATGATGGGTAATCAATATAGATTGAGAACATAAACCGGTCTAGCTCTGCCTCAGGCAAAGGATAAGTTCCTTCCATCTCAATTGGATTCTGAGTTGCCAAAACAAAAAAAGGTAATGGCAGAGGATGGGTTTCACTACCAACACTCACCCGGTATTCCTGCATTGCTTGGAGTAAAGCGGCTTGAGTTTTCGGTGGTGTCCGGTTTATCTCATCCGCTAAAATCATATTAGCAAAAAGCGGTCCTTTAACAAATCGGAAGAAACGTTTGCCAGTGGTTTTATCTTCTTCCACAATCTCGGTGCCGGTAATATCGGAAGGCATTAAGTCTGGGGTAAACTGAATCCGCTTGAAGGTCAAATCCAAAACTTCTGCCAAGGTATTGACCAAAAGAGTCTTCGCCAGGCCCGGAACCCCAATGATTAGGGCATGACCGTTAGCCAGAAGGCAGATTAAAATCTTCTCAATTACCTCTTTTTGTCCAACAATTACCTTCGCTACCTCCTCTTCAATCTCCTTTCTTGCTTCTTTTAACCTTTGGATAACTTCAATATCTTCTTTCTCTTCGGAGACAGTCATATTTTTTAGTTTACCCGATAACCATAATATGTCAATATCTCGTTGCTCGTATTACCCGAGACGACAACGGAAAAATTAACTTAGGATTTGATTTGGAAAGCCGTTTCGAATACTAACCCATTTTAGAATTGTGAGGATTAATTCGTCATAAGAAATCCCGGCTACCTCCGCCTCCTTTGGTAAATCGGATAGTTCGGTCAAACCGGGTAAGGTATTTATCTCCAAAAAATAAGGTTTCTCCCCGCAGATTACTAAATCCAATCGGGAATAACACCGGCAGCCGATTGCCTTATGGGCTAAAAGGGATAATTTTTGAATCTTTTTTGCTAAATCCTCGGAAATCCTTGCCGGACAGATAAATTCGGTTTCCCCCTCAGTATATTTTGCCTTGTAGTCATAAAATTCCTGCCTTTTCGGCACAAGTTCTAAGATTGGCAATGGTTTATCCGCTAGAATCCCACAGGTGGCATTCATTCCCGGAATGTATTCCTCTAAAAAGACACTCCCAAACTCCTCTTTGGCAGAAAGAACCGCGGGCAGGACATCCTCTTTCTCCCTTAAAATCTTCACCCCAATAGAAGAGCCTTCGTAGCGGGGTTTTAAGACAATCGGTAGTCCCAATTTTTCTATCGCCAATTGTACATCTTCTTCTCTCTCAATTAGGAAAAACTCCGGCGTCGGGATTGAATAATAGGAAAATACTATCTTAGTCAGAATTTTATCCATCCCAACCGCCGAAGCACCAACCCCACTTCCGGTATAAGGAATTCCTAAAAGTTCTAAAAACCCTTGGATCGTTCCATCCTCTCCCGGTTTGCCGTGCAGACAGATAAAAGCCAGATCAATTTTCGCTTCTCTAATCTGTTGGGCAAAATTTTGATTTAAGTCGATAAGGAAACATTCGTAGCCCTGTCTTCTTAGAGATTCGTAAACCTTCTTTCCGGTTAAAAGTGAGATCTCCCTTTCCCTTGACCAACCACCGCAGAGGATACCAACCCGCATTCAGGGTTCAAAACTAAATACCGGACAGGTGAGAGTTCTTTCCACTCCAGGGATTGATTGAATCTTATTCATCACAATTTGGCCGATACTTGAGAAGTCGGGGGCGGTTAGAAAAATAATGATGTCAAATGGTCCGGAAATAAAATCAATCCGGGTAATCTCTTCAATTGCCGTTAACCTTTCATAAACCTGCTTACCTTGCCCGGGATGAATATTTATTAAGACATAAGCGTTTGCCCTCATCTCTAATAGATGAGACTATCTAAGGAATCAAATTTCACTACCGGACAGGTTACAGTTTTATCCACACCTTCAATCGTCCGAATTCGCTCAGCGATCACCACTCCAATATAATTAATATCCGAACCAGAAACAATAGCGATAATGTCATAAGGACCGGTAACTACTTCTGCATACTCCACCCCAGGAATCTTTTGTATCTTCTCCACAATTTTCCGGGTCATTCCTGGTTCACAATTAATTAGAACAAACGCCCTTGCTTTCATAAAAAATTATAAGAAAAAATTTCTCTATTGTCAATAAGAAATTATCTTTTTTGTCTTTCCCATCTCTTTCAGGAAATAAATCCCCCTTCTTATCTCCTTAATTTGCACTAATCGCCCATCCGGAGTGTAAACCCTTTTACCGTCATCTTCATTTTTGAGTTGAAATAATCCCCTCTCTTCTATGCCACTGGGTCGGAGATAAAAGTTTATCTCGGTTGGTTGACCGAAAAAGACATCACAGGTTTCAGTCTTTACTTCGTAACCGTCCTTTAACACCTGAATTGTGTATCGCCCCGGATTCAAAAGTCGGCTAAAGCGACCAGATTCCCTATCCGAAAATCTTGGTAAGATCGTCTCTGGGGGTGCATAACACTCCAAAATCCTCACTTCGGCACTTAGGGGTTCACCGGTTGCCGAATCAAAAATCCTCCCGGTAATTTGGGAGGCG
>JBDRVU010000027.1:0-10269 GCA_039802085.1 Caldifarciminota bacterium | reverse complement strand
TTAGGCTCCTTACTAAACCCCTATTTAGACCCCGGATACCATCCCCTGTATGCTACACCCCTTTTTATAAAAATAGACCCCTCCCCTTTTGGAAAGAAAATAGTTTTCTCTAATATTATTCAGTTTGGTTTAATTATAAGGTAATTCCCGAAAATGTCAACTCTGCGGGGGTGCAAGCGTTAACAGTGATTATGACCACTCTAGGAGTTAATCCGTAAGGATTTTATAAAAGTCTCCCGCCACCCCGCCACGAATTGGTGAGGTCTCGCCTTCGGCGGATGAGGCGGACACGACTTAACTCCCAAGAAAGAAACTAACCATTCGCAAAACTGGCCGTCGTTATTACAACCCTTTGGATTTTAAGCCCTTTGAGATGATGCAAATTGATACCAAAGTTGTGGTTGATGGTTTGCCCTTGCCCAGTGAAACCTATCGCCATCTTCTATTAAAGAAAAGGGAAGGTTTGACCTTTATCATTTTAGTGCTTTTATGGTTAAGGGCTTTTGATATAAGGGGAAAGAGTTACCATCCAGAGTGATTGGGGGTAGAAATCGGATGGATGACGAATATTTTTATATCCCTTATGAGAAAGAGATAAAAGACACTATGAGTTTATTTCTCCTTAAATTGATCCGGACATTTCTTTATTTCCTCCGGTATTTTTAGATAAGATAGAGCCTTCCGAATTTTGGGGTAGTCACGATCTCTGTAAGCAGTACAATTAATAAAGAATAATATTAAAAATTTTAAATTGATAGCATTTAGGATTTTTATTAAAAAATACCGAACTTGCAATTTACCCTTGACATTTGACCTTTTTTTGTTATACTTTTTAGTTATGGTTAATTTATCAAGAAATCTCGGAAAAGGATTTAAGGGGGGATTTATGAAGAAATTTTTCCCTTTATTTTTAATACCGATTTTCTTTTTTATCGGTTGTAAGAAGATTGGCGGGCTCTCGGTCGCTTCGGTGAATAATAATAAGCCCCTAATTGCCGATGTGATTAAAATCATTCAAGTGGGAGAAGAGGAAGAAGAGGTGATTGTAGAACATATCGTCCCGGTGGAATTCGTTTATACCTATGCTGGTTATGGCCTACCGACTAATAACCCGTATACCGCTCAGATTACTGAGTATAAGATAGAATACTTCCAATACGATGAGAAAGGAAAGAAGACAAAATTCGGTGAGACTGGAGAAGTAATTAAGGGAGAATGTTCAATTGAGATTCCGGCGGATATTGAAGGGAAGAAGACGGTAGTCGGTAATTTTAAGATTAATCCCTACTGGTGGACCGATAAATATTTAGGCGATTTGGTAGAAGGAATCCAACTGGTTGCCTATTTTACTTTTACCGGTAAAGAGAAACTGACTGGTGAGGAAGTGACCTGCGAGGCGAAACTGACCGTTAATTTTGGCGACTACGCAGATTAGAAGGGAAAATTTTCCCCGTTAGACCTTAAGAATTTTTTTTCTCTTTATGGAGGAGATATGAGAAAATTAACACTTTTTTTTCTCTTTCCTTTATTCCTTCTTAGTTATACTGGCATTGGCGGTGGGCGGGGGCATTTTTTCGTTCAGGATGCCTTAACTCAAGGACCGGGGTTCTTGACTTTAAGTCTTCATACCCTTTCCCGGCGCCAAAAGCCTGAAACGACAAACTTCTTCTATACCGATATGCCTTTAGCCATTACCTATTCCCCGATTGATTACTTTGAACTATCCGGCTCTGGCGGGGGCATCTTTTTAGACTATCCTTTTAAAAATTTTACTTATTCCTGGCACGATTGGAATCTTAAAGGAAAATTGGTGTTGCCTTTAATTAAGGTCTTCAAGCCCGGCTTCATTCTCGGTTATAATTTCCCCCGAGATACAATTTATGACCCACTTGGTCTGGCGGTAAAAAAAGGGTTGGAATATACCGGAGCAGTAAACTTAAAGTTCTCTGATTTATTTCCTTCCCTACCTTCTCTCCTTTTAAACATGGGAAGGTATCAGGATAATTTAGATTCCGCACATACCTATTTCGGCGCCAGCTTGGAACTGGCGACAAAAGGTCTCCTCTTCTTTGGGGAATATTACAAGGTAGGCGAAACAAGTCGTTTGACACCAGGGATAAAACTCCTCTCACCCAATTTCTCTTTTGATATCGGCTGGAGTTTCCTTTTTTTACAAGATGTGAGAAGGAATCAACTCTTAATCGGTTTTACCTACCTCACACCGTTCCTGCGGGTTACAATACCCACCGGAAGGATTGCCGGTAAGGTTTTATCTGCCAGCACGAATGAACCAATCCCCGCCACAATCTCCTTCCCGGAAAACCCAAAATTAAAGCCAATAAATAATGACCCGAATACCGGTCTTTATTCCGCAGCAAAAATTCCCGAAGGGACAATCGTGGTGGAAGTTTTTAGCGAAGGGTATTTTAAGGAGTATCTACCAATAACCGTAAAAAAGGATATGACAATCACTCAGGATTTCTACTTGAAACCGGTGAAGGTATTTGGTCAATTGGCAGGAAGGGTTTATGAAGCAAATACCGGTAAGCCCTTAGCCGCGCGCCTCTCTTTTCCCAATACCGATTTGCCTCCAGTCTTATCCGATTCCACAACCGGCGCCTTTCGCCTGACAGAAGTACCTACAGGAACGGTGGCAATTGAAGCGGAAAAGGAAGGATATTTTAAGTATTCGGTGAGTGCCACCATTAGAGAGAATGAACTCACTTCCATCGAAATTCCTCTTTCGCCATCTTTTCTCGCCAGTGTCGTTACTGGTAAGGTTTCCGATAGAAAGACCGGAGAGCCAATCGCCGCGGAAATTATATTTGAAGGAGCATCAATTCCTCCGATAAAGACTGATCCCAAGACTGGGATTTATCGGACAGAATTGCCAGTTGGTGCTTATACCGCGATGGTTAAAGCGGAAAATTATATCACCCAGTCCCTGCCGGTGATTGTGGAGAAGGATAAGGTGACCGAGAAGAATTTTTCTCTGGTGAGTGTTGGCATGACTATTACCCTGAAGGTTCTTTTTGATTTCAACAAGGCGACAATTAAGTCAGAATCTTATCGGGGTCTTGATGAAGCTGCTCAAATCTTAAAGGATAATCCCAAAATATCCGTGGAAATTCAGGGACATACCGATAACATCGGTTCGGATGCTTACAATCAGAAACTTTCTGAGCGCCGGGCGCAGGCGGTAGCCAACTATTTCATTAGCCAACACGGAATTGATGCCAACCGATTAAGAACAAAAGGCTACGGTGAGTCAAAACCAATCGCTCCTAATGACACAGAAGAAGGAAGGGCACTTAACCGAAGGGTTGAATTTGTGGTTATAAGGGAAGAATAGAAACGCCTGTTAATTTCCGATATGGGGATTAACCTGCTTCTTTTCCTTATTTCTTTTCGCCTATTAATTGGGGGGCTGGAATACGAATGGGATGTGATTGGGCGCTTTCTCTTACCAGAAGAGAAATTAGCAATAAAGATACTTTCCGAAGAAGATGGTTATTACGGTTGGATTATCTCGGATGGGGAATTGGAAGACATCTCGCCTAAAGAAAAGTTATATACCGCGCCATCTCTGCCTGGTTTCTATACTATGATGGTTTCTGATGGTAAAGAGAAAAAAAGGATTAATATCTTTGTTCTCCACCCCTTCTCCTGTCTTAAAAATCGGAGGCTAAATGGATTTTTAATTGGGAGATATCCCAATTATTCTCCCCATCCCAATCTCCAAAGCGTAAAAGGTTTTATTGAATTAAAAAAAGAATGGGAGAATATCTTCATTTCCCCCAACTACCGGATAAAAGATTTTGCCAATACCCCTTATCTCACCCTTCGGGAAGAATTGCTTTATAAGTTGGAACTCTTAAATGAAAAAGTGGCTTCCCGTTATGGGGTCACCAAATTAAAGATTGTCTCCGGTTTTCGCACCCCGGCGCGGAATTATAATGCCGGTGGCGGAAGGAATAGTGCCCATATCTACGGCGGGGCGGCGGATGTAACTCTTGATGCCGATGGAGATGGCGATATTGATGATTTAAACCGAGATGGCCGGGGAAATAGCCGGGATTCTAAACTTCTCTGCTCCTTAGTAGAAGAATTGGATAACGAGTTAGCGGAAAAATATCCCCAACTGGTTGGTGGTCTTGGTTGGTATCGGCGGCGAGATTTTATCCATATTGATGTGAGAGGGAAAAAGGACCGCTGGCGAAGATAGTCCAGAGTGCTCCGTTATCTAACTTCATTTCTTCTTATTCTCTCTTCTTTCTTTCTTTTCTTCTTATCAGAGTTAATTTTTCCCCTGGAAAAGAGTGTCCGTTTTAATATCTTTTCCATCGGAAAAGGTATTATCAATTACCGAAAGGTAATTAAAAGATTAAAAGAGGAATTGAAAAGTAAAGAAGAAGTTCTTTCCCTTTTAGAAAAAGAGACCGCAAGTCTGGAATTGATACCGCACGAAGACTATTTGGTCATTGACCTTTTACGCAATCGCCTCTTTTGGAAAAAAGGAGAAAAGACCTTACGCGAGATTTTAATCTCCACCGGTCGGGGGGATTCTCTGATCTACGGAAAGAGAAAGTGGGTATTTAAAACCCCAACTGGGATTTTGCGCATCTTATGGAAGGTAAAAAATCCCATCTGGTATAAACCGGATTGGGCTTTTATTGAAGAAAAGAAACCAATCCCGCCACCAAATTCTAAAGAAAGGTTGGTTCGGGGGATGCTTGGTGATTATGCCTTAGACCTGGGGGGTGGCATCTTAATCCATGGCACACCTTACGAGCACCTCTTGGGAAGGAGTGTCAGTCACGGTTGCATTCGGGTTGGGAAGGAGGATATTAAATTTTTATATGAGACCTGCCCGGTTGGGATGAAAGTTTATATTTATGGGAAGTAAAAAAAATATCTTATTTACTATCGCTAGCCTATTATTTGCTATCTCTAGCGCGCGGATTTTTGAAGGAGTAATAAAAAGGGAGTTAAGGAGAGAGTGGCAAGATTTAAGGGAAGAATATCCTATTCTTATAAAACAAAAGGAAGAATTAGAAGAGAAGATAAAAAAGAAAGAGGGAGATAAAATGCTACTCTCTTTGCAGAAGGAATTGGCGGCAAAGAAAGAGCCCTACTTAAAAATCAACCGCCGAATAAGAATTGCCCAACTGAAATTGGAGGATAAAACCTTACGGGAGATGAAGTTTTCCATAAAAGGAAGAAGGGTAATTGCCGACGAAATCCTTCTGCCGAGTGGTCTTTTAAAAGTCCAAGAGAAAGTAGAATCTCTGTCTTTTTATCTACCGGATTGGATTTATGAATTACTGGGGAAGGAAATTCCTCAGGATACTTTAAGTCGGCAGATAAAAGATGCCTTCGGTAAGTATTGTCTTTTTCTTGGTGGGGACATTTGTCTCTCCGGTAAGGTAAAAGAAGAAGTGCCGGATGGTGCTTTAGATTTAATCTATTTGGAATTTACCGGAGAGGATATTGAAACGATTTATCATACCTTAAAAGAGGGTTCTTACATCTTCTTCTTCTGAGCGAAAGTAAATCTTCCTATTCACCGATATCGTGACCATCCCAAAAATTGGTAGAAAATAAACTTGAACTTATATGGGAACCGGATATATTTTTCTTAGATGACTAAAAGAGTTTTCTGTCTTATGTCCGGGGGTGTTGATTCCGCTACCGCTGCTTATCTCTTGAAAGAAGCAGGTTATGAAGTAGTGGGAATCACCCTTCTCATTTGGGCGAAAAAGGACACAAGGAACATCTGTTGTGGCTATCAGGCAATTCAAGATGCCCGGGCTTGTGCCGCTACGATTAAAATTCCCCATTTTATCTTAGACCTACGAGAAGATTTTCGTAAGTTGGTAGTAGAGGAATTTTTAAAGGAATACCTCTCCGGTCAGACTCCCAACCCCTGTGTCCTCTGCAATCAGAAAATTAAGTTTGATAAAGTATTAGAGAAATTAACTTTTCTCTTCCCGAATCAAAATGGTTATCTTGCTACCGGCCACTATGCCCGAATTGAAGATAGTTGGCTAAAAAGGGCAAAGGTATTGAAGTACGACCAATCCTACTTTCTTTATGCCATCAAGAAGAATAACCTAAAAAAAATCATCTTTCCCTTAGGGAACTATAGCAAAGAACAGGTGCGGGAGATTGCCCGAAAGGCAAAACTTGTCGTCGCGGAAAAACCAAAAAGCCAAGAAATCTGTTTCATTCCAGAGAAACACTATGCCCAATTCTTACTGGGATTTTATCCGGATGCGGTAAAACCGGGTCCAATTTTAGATAAAAGGGGGAAAAAGATTGGAGAACATAAAGGGTTTATCTATTACACCATTGGCCAAAGAAGAAAAATTGGCATCGCCCGGGGAAAGAGGCTCTATGTGATAAAGATAGACCCGATAAACAACGCTATCATCGTTGGTGAAGAAGAAGACGCCTATGGAAAAGAGGCGATTATCTCCCAACTAAATTTCTTTACCGACCTCCCCGATGGTAGCCGGGTAAAAGGTAAAATTCGCCATCAGGATAAAGAAAGTTGGGCAGTGGTAAATTGGCTTGGAAAAGACCGCATCCGAATTCTCTTTGAGGAAAGTAAATGGGCAATCACCCCGGGACAATCTGCCGTCTTATATGATAACGATAAGGTTTTGGGCGGGGGGGTGATTTGTTGACAATCAATAAATCTTAATTATAATTGAACAAATGCCAGAAATACCAGTTTATATTGAAGACGAAGTTAAACGTTCTTATTTGGATTATGCGATGTCGGTGATTGTCGGCCGCGCCCTGCCCGATATTCGGGATGGCTTAAAACCGGTCCAGAGAAGAATCTTATATTCTATGTATGAGTTAGGGCTTTTCCCCCGCTCTCCCTATAAGAAATGCGCTACCGTGGTTGGTGATGTTTTAGGTAAATATCATCCCCACGGCGACATGGCGGTCTATGATGCCTTAGTGCGCATGGCACAGGACTTCTCTTTACGTCTCCCTTTAATTGATGGACAAGGGAATTTCGGTTCTATTGATGGCGATGCCCCAGCCGCTTATCGTTATACCGAAGCCCGGCTCACCCCTCTGACTATGGAACTCTTAAACGACCTGGATAAAGAGACCGTTGACTTTGTCCCCAATTTTGACCAAAGACTAAAAGAACCAATTGTTCTTCCCGCTTCCTTTCCCAACCTTCTCTTAAACGGGGCAAGTGGGATTGCGGTAGGCATGGCGACTAATATCCCAACCCATAATCTCACTGAGATTATTGATGCCCTCTGTGCCTTAATTGATAATCCTGAGCTCCCAATGGAGAAGATAATGAAATATATCAAAGGACCAGATTTCCCAACCGGAGGGATAATTATTGGGGAAGAAGGGATTAGGGAAGCCTACAAAACCGGCAAGGGGAAGATCATTCTTCGGGGAAGGGTTAAGTTTGAAGAGGTGAAAGGGGGAAGGGAAAGGATTGTCATTACCGAAATTCCCTATCAGGTGAATAAGGCAAACTTAATTGAGAAGATTGCCCAATTAGTCAAGGAGAAAAAAATTGAAGGGATAAGCGATTTGCGAGATGAATCGGATAAGGATGGAATCAGGATTGTTATTGACCTCAAAAGGGATACCGCCAAAGAGGTAATTTTAAATCAACTCTATAAGTTTACCCCCTTAGAAGAGACCTTCGGCATCATCTTTTTGGGTCTCTTAGATAATTGCCCCAAAATTTTTAACTTAAAGGAACTCTTAGAAAATTTCCTTGCTTTTCGTTATGAGACCTTCTCCCGGAAATGTCGCTTTTTATTAAAAAGAGCCGAAGAGCGGGCACACGTCTTAGAAGGTTTTAAGATTTGCCTCAAAAACATTGATAAGGTAATTGAAATTATTAAAAAGGCAAAGGATACCGAAACCGCCCGCGCGGACTTGATGAAGAAATTTCACTTAACCGAAATCCAAGCGAATGCCATCTTGGATATGCGACTCTCCCGACTCACAAAATTGGAACAGAAAAAGATTGAAGATGAGTATTTGGGTCTGATTAAAGAGATTAGCCGGCTGAAATCTCTATTATCCTCCAAGCCCGCAATAATGGCAGAAATTAAAAAGGAACTCCTCACTTTGAAAGAGAAGTTTCCTTCACCGCGGCGCACCGAAATTATCCCCGGAAAGGTTGAAGAGTTATCCTTAGAGGACTTAATTGCCGAAGAAGATGTCTGCGTGATGATTACCCATAAGGGCTATATCAAAAGGATGTCGGTCTCTTCCTATCGGAAGCAGGCAAGGGGTGGGGTTGGCCGTTCGGGATTAGAGATTACCGAAGATGACTTCGTTGCTGGGCTTTTTGTTGCCACCACCCATAATTATCTCCTCTTTTTTACCGATAAGGGCAAAGCCTACTGGCAGAAGGTCTACGAAATCCCGGAGGGAAGTTTTGCCTCCAAGGGAAGACCAATCATTAATCTCCTGGAATTGGAAAAGGAGGAAAGAATTACTTCCTATCTGGCGGTTAAAGACTTCAAAGAGAAAGGGTATATATTTATGGTAACGAAGAAAGGGAAAGTGAAGAAATGCCCCCTTTCCCTTTTTGCCAATCCGAGGAAAAAAGGCATCTTGGCGATTAGTATTGATAAAAACGATGAATTGAAAGATACCTTTTTAACCACCGGTAAGGATGAGATATTTTTAATCACCAGAAAGGGGAGAGGGATAAGATTTAAGGAATCAGAAGTTCGGGAGATGGGTCGCCAGGCCAGTGGCGTTTTGGGGATAAGGCTCGCTAAGGATGACGAAGTGATTGATGGGACAATTGGGAAAAAAGAGGGAAAATTGCTAATCGTTACCGAAAGGGGATTTGGTAAAATTACCCCTTATCGCCTCTTCCCGCTGAGAAAAAGAGGAGGCAAAGGGGTGATTGCGGCTAAAATTTCAGAAAAAGGAGGAAATTTGTTAAGGGCATTGGATGTGAAAGAAGAAGATGATATTATCCTCATTACTAAAATGGGACAGGTGATGAGGATGAAAGTGGCGGAAATTAAAGAATGTGGGCGCTCCGCGGTGGGTGTGAAACTGATGGCATTAAAGGAAGAGGATACTCTCACCGATTGTGCCCGGGTGGAAAAGGAGGAATAAATGAATGGTGCTGACATTTTGGGTATAATAGTCATTCTCTTCTTTGCTGTCTTACAGGCATTTCGGGGGAAAAATGGTTTCGGGAAACCGCTCCTGGAAATGCTGGGCATAATCATCACATCGGTCGTTGCTGTTTCTTGGTATCCAGGTTTGGCGCGAGCGGTTGGACTTTCCGAAAGTTCTACCCTCTTAATCCTATTTTTAGTCGTTGGCTTTATCTTCTTCCTGGGAGCAAATCTCTTAGCCGGTATTATTGACCTATCTTTTGAATCCTGGGATTCCCTTTTCAGTTTCTTTTTTGGCATTGGTTTAGGCTGGGCGGTTTGTCATATCCTATTTCGGTTTTTACTTTTAGTCTACGGTAAGACCTCTGCCTTTGGTTACGCAGTGGAAGATTCCTGGGTGGCAAAAGAAATTTTAGAATTTCGTTCCTTCAAGGCGATAGTCTCCCTTCTCTATCGAGCAAAACTCGGACCGGAACTGGAAGAGTAAATCCTTGCTCTCTCTAATTTCCTAACTCTTCCAAGCGCTTCTTTAGTTCTGGTTGATTTGGGTTTAAGTGAAAAGATTTCTTAAAGAAGATAATCGCTTTCTCCTTCTCTCCTTTTTGCAGGTAAAGAGAGCCAAGGGCAGAATAGACTTCAAAATTGGTGGAATCTAAATCCTTTGCCCGAAGAAACTTTTTCTCGGCATTTAATAAATCATTCTTATAGGCATAGAGATAACCGGTATAAAGAAAAGGAAAAGGATGCGGTGGCAGGGAAGTAGAAATTCTTTCTAACTCCCTTATTCCCTCATCAATCTTACCCCTTTTCAGATAGAGATAGCCAAAAAGGGAGTAAAGTTCTTTATTTGTTGGCTCAACCTTCAATGCTTCAATCACACTCCCCACGGCTCCTGATAAATCGTTTCTTTCGTCAAGTATCTGTGCCTTTTTTAGATAACCAGCCAAATCGTGGGGGTTATATTCCACCGCCTTCTCAAAAAAGGAGAAGGCTTTTTCTTTCTCCCCAATCTTCTCATAACAAACCCCAAGATAATAATTGGTCCTTTCCAATTCCTTAAAATTTTCTAAGATAGCAAGGAATTTGCCAATCGCCTTCTCGTATTCTTCCTTTCTCATCAATGCCAAAC
>JBDRVU010000026.1:0-10782 GCA_039802085.1 Caldifarciminota bacterium | reverse complement strand
CGGTTACTACAACCCCCTAAAAAAAGAGGTAAAAATAGACACCGAAAGGGTTGCATACTGGCTCTCCTGTGGGGCAAAAACCACAGATATAGTAAACCGACTTCTTAAAAAGAAAAAAGATATGGGAGGTGAACTATGATGCCGCTTAAAGACTTGGTTGAAAACATCACAAAATCGCTCGTTGATAATCCGGATAAGGTCAACATTAAAGAAATATCCGGTGAGCGAACCCTCATCTTGGAACTCCGAGTCGAAAAAGGCGACTACGGCAAAGTAATCGGGAAGGAGGGTAGAACCGCAAAAGCAATCAGGCAGATTCTTTCTGCCGCCGCGATGAAACAAGGAAAGAGAGCCCAGTTAGAAATACTGGAATAGTCTAATGTATTTACCATTGTGCCCGCCGGGAAATTCGGTATGCTTTGTCATATCCTTACTATCTTTCCAGAATATTTCACCGGCATTCTTAAAACCGGGGTATTAAGAATCGCTGAGGAGAAAAACCTCTTAAATGTATCATTAATCAATCTTCGCAATTTCACTGATAACTCCTATCGGACAGTTGATGATTATCCTTATGGTGGAGGGAGCGGAATGATTATGAAACCAGAACCAATCTTCCGAGCGGTTGAATCGGTAAAGAAAAATAATTCCTATATTATCCTCACTTCTCCTTCGGGAAGAAAATTTGACCAAAAATTGGCTAAAGAATTATCAAAAAGAGAACATCTAATCTTTATCTCTGGCCGTTATAAAGGTGTTGACGAAAGGGTAAGGAAATATTTAGTCAATGATGAGATATCAATTGGTGATTTTATCCTCTCCGGTGGCGAGGCAGCTTGTGCGGTAATCTTGGAGGCGATTGTCCGTCTCATTCCCGGAGTGGTTGGCGATGAAGAATCTATCAATACCGATTCCTTCGTCTCCGGTATTCTTGATTCCTCATATTATACGAGACCAGCTGATTACCAAGGATATAAAGTCCCGGAAATCCTCCTCTCCGGTGACCATGAGAAAATAAGAATATGGCGAAGAAAGGAGGCTTTAAAGCGAACCCTTTTACGAAGACCAGACCTTTTGGAAAATATCAACCTCACCACCGAGGACCTAAAATTATTAGAAGAGATTAAAAAAGAAATCGGAAAGGAATAAAATAAAAATATTGACTTTTATCTTTTATTCATTATAATGACCGAATGCCGGTAATTAAGATAGAAAATCTCACTCGGGATTATAAAGTTGGTTTTGGGGGATTCAAACGAAAACGTGCCCTTGATTCCTTAAACTTAGAAATCCTGCCGGGTGAGATATTCGGTTTTTTAGGTCCGAATGGCTCTGGTAAGACAACAACGATAAAATTAATTTTGGGTCTGATCAAACCAACTTCTGGAAAGATTACCGTTTTTGGCCAGAGTCCTTCGGATACCAAAATTAAGAAGAAAATTGGCTATCTGCCGGAATCGCCCTATTTTTACGAGTACCTAACCGCTTATGAATTCCTTTCCTTCTGTGCCGAGGTCGTAGATACCAAAGAGAAAAAAATTGACGAACTCCTAAAATTGGTTGATATGACGGAGGCAAGAAATTCTCAGTTAGGGAAATTCTCCCGAGGGATGCTGCAAAGGATTGGTGTTGCCCAAGCCCTTCTGGGTGAGCCAGAACTTGTTATCCTTGATGAACCAATGGGCGGTTTAGACCCGATTGGCAGAAAAGAAGTAAGGGATATCATCGTCAACCTCCGAAAAGAAGGTAAAACCGTCTTCTTCTCCTCCCACATCCTTTCTGATGCCGAAATGATTTGCGACCGGGTAGGGATTTTAGTAAAAGGAAAATTATTAAAGGTCGGACGGACTACCCAAATTCTCTCCGAAGAGATTGAATCAATTGAAATCACCACCAAAAATCTCTCCGTAGAACAAGAAAAGGAATTATCCACCTTCTCGGCGCGGGTTTTGAAAAGTGACAATAAAGTGATGTTTATCGTTTCTACCCCCGAAGAACGGGATAAGGTGATAAGATATATTGTTAATACCGACGGAGAAATCATTTCCGTCGTTCCGCGCCGAAAGACCTTAGAAGAATATTTTATGAGTTTTGTCCGTTAGTTATGAAATTAAAACCGGTCATTCTAAATACCTTCATTGAATCGGTTCGTGATAAGATACTAATTATTCTAATTATCCTTGGTCTCCTTTTAATGGCGAGTGCCAAAATTATTCAACCGCTCGCTTTGGGTGAAGAGAGTAAAATAATAAAGGACCTGGGGCTTTCCGCGATAAATCTCGTCAGTGTTCTGATTGCCGTCTTTGTCGGTGGTCGGTTAATTTATAAAGAAATTGAAAAGAGAACCATCTATATTGTCCTCGCCAAACCGATAAGAAGGTGGGAGTTTATCCTGGGGAAATTTTTTGGTCTCCTTTTGGTCCTCTTTGTTTCTCTTTTAATCCTCACCATTGGCTTCTTCCTTGTCCTTCTTTTCACAAAAATCCAGGCGGATTTTTATCTCCTTTTGCCCCTTCTTTTTCTCATCTTTGAACTTTCAATAATTACTGCCTTAGCCCTCTTCTTCTCCACTTTTGTCACACCAATCGGTGCTTCTATCTTTACCTTTATCCTCTATTTTGTTGGCCACTTAACGCGCGATTTGAAAGCCTTCGCCGCGATGGTCAAAAATCCCGTCATCACCTTTTTGGCTGACCTTTTTTATTATCTTCTACCCAATCTCGCTAATTTCAATATCAAAGGGATGGTGGTTCACAATGTGCCGATACCGTTAGGGGTAATTATTTTTACCCTCATCTACGGCATCATCTATACCGCGGGACTACTCTTTCTCGCCAGCCTCATCTTCCAAAGAAAAGACCTATAGTATGAAGAGGCGCTTTCTTTTCCTCTTCCTAAGTTTTATCATAATCGTCCTCTGGCTATTCTCTATTGTCCGCCTCCAATTGATTGTTGATAAAAAAAGGAAAAAACCTTTGCGGGAGTTATTGGTTGAAGAATTGGCTTACTTCCCCTCCGGAAAATTCTTAAAGCCGGTGGTAATTGAATATGAAAACTTCGTTGCCGATTTGGTTTGGTTAAGGGCAATTCAATATTATGGCCATCACCTGATGACTGACCGGCGCTATACCTGGCTCGGTCATATTTTTAATATCTTAACCCAACTTGATCCAAAATTTGTTGGCGCCTATCGGTTCGGCGGGATGACCCTGGCTTGGGATGCCCGAGAACCGGAGGAGGCAATAAAACTCCTCCGCCGGGGGATGCGTCTTAATCCACTCCGCTGGGAATTCCCTTTTGACATCGCCTTTATCTATTATATGATTTTAAAGGATTACGAAAGAGCCGGCGATTACTTCTATCTTGCCGGGAGGATGCCCGAGACTTGGGGAATTTCCCAACGGTGGGCCGCGTTCAGTTATGGGAAATCAGAAAACCGCAGGGACTTCGGTAAAATTATCTTCCAAGACCTCTACCAATCAACAAAAAATCCGGAGATGAAAAAGATTGCCCGCCGGGGACTAAAATTCATCAAGCGGGAAGAGGATATTGACTATCTCCAAGGGGGAGTGGATAAATACTACCAGAAATATAAAAAATACCCAAAGAACTTACAGGAACTACTCACTTTCGGATTTATTGACAGCATCCCAAAGGAACCAACCGGTGGTTTTTACAACATTACTATCGGTCCGGATGGCAAGGCGAAGGTTTCTTATGCCTATCCCGGTCGTCGTTGAGACTTCTTGACTGATTCCCAATAAGGCAGATGAATTACCAGATAATTGATGTCAATCTTAATCGTTTGCGGGAGGGACTGAAAATTTGTGAAGACATCAGCCGCTTCCATTACGAAGACCAAAAACTACTTCTTTCTCTGAGAAAAATCCGCTTTCGGATTTTACCGCTAATTAAAAAGATAGAAGTAAAAGTTCTCCCGTTCCGAAAATCGGAAAAGGATTTAGGACGGGGAAAAGAATTTGACTGGGCGAAGAGGGAAAACATCGCTAATCTCTTTCTGACTAACATCAAAAGGGCGGAAGAGGCTTGCCGGGCCTTAGAAGAATTTAGCAAAATAAGAAAATCTTATGGTATTAAACCCCTTAATTCAGAAAAATGGCTCAACTTTAAAGAAGTCCGTTTTACTCTCTATGACTTAGAAAAGGAATTTATTAAAAAATACGGAAAAGACCTCATCTTACATCTCTACGCTATCTTGGATTTAGAAAGTCTATCAACCTTCTTTAAAAAAATCCCCCCTTTATCCGAATTGGGATTTATTTTAGCCACCGGCTCCGATGTGATACAGTTCCGGGGCAAAAAGGATGCTTTAACTATTGAATTGTTTCGCCAAGCGGAGGAAATAAAAAAAGGAATAGAGAAAGTAAAAAAGAAAGTCCTATTTCTAATCAACGATCGGATTGATATCTGTTTAGCCTGTGGGGCGGATGGGGTTCACCTGGGGAAAAAAGATATCCCCCTAAAAAGGGCAAGAGAGATTCTGCCGGAAAAAATAGTTGGCGCGACCATAAGAAATCTTAAGGACTTAAAACTCGCGGCAGAAAGCGGTTGTGATTATGTTGGCTGCGGTTCCGTTTTCCCCTCACCCACCAAACCAATCGCCCCGGTGATTGGATTAAAAAGATTGAAAATGGTGGTGAAGAGAAGTTCTCTACCGGTTGTGGCAATTGGGGGAATAAACCAAAAAAATCTACCAGAGGTATTGAAAACTGGTGTGGCGGGTGTGGCTTTAGTATCTGCCCTATTCTCCGAAGGCAAAATAAGAGAAAACTTAAAAAAAATCCGAAAGATAATAAAAAGGTATTCCGCTTAAGAGAACCATGATAAAAAAGGTTAGTGCCTTTACCTTAGGTACTTTAATCTCCCGCATCACTGGGTTATTGCGAGAATCGGTGTTCGCTTATCTCTACGGGGCATCAACTTCCACCGATGCCTTTCAGGTTGCCTTCCGGATTCCCAACCTTCTAAGGGATTTATTTTCGGAGGCAGCACTCTCTGCCAGTTTTGTCCCGACATTCTGCGATAAGATAAAAAGAAAAGAATCTACCGAGGAGTTATCTCGTTTTGCCTCCAACCTTTTTAATATCATCTTAATCTTTGTTGGCGGGATTGTCCTTCTCATAATTATCTTTTCTCCCAACATTGTCCATCTCTTAGGAATGGGTTATAAGGGTATTCCCGGGAAGATAGAACTTACCACCCATCTCACTCGGATAATGCTCCCATTTTTATTATTTGTCTCCTTAGCCTCTCTGGTGATGGGTATCCTCTTTTCCTTCGGCAAATTTTTCATCCCGGCAATCGCCCCGGCATCTTTCAATTTCGTCTCAATTATCATTCCCATCATTACCTTCTCCTTCTTCTCTTCCTTAGGCAAAGACCCAATTTATGCGATGGCTTACGGTGTCCTCTTTGGTGCCTTCGCCCAATTCCTCTTTCAAATTCCAACCCTCAGGAAGCGAGGGCTTAAATATCAATTATATCTCAATCTCAAAGATAGCGAGGTGCGAAGGGTCTTCTACTTATGGCTGCCGATGGTCTTAGGGTTAGCCAGTTATCAGGTGAACTTTGCGGTCAATACCTTCCTTATCACCTTTTTAGAAGAGAAGTCAATCACCTACTTAAATTATGCCTACCGGGTTATGCATCTCCCCGCTGGACTCTTTGGGGTAGCGGTGGGGACAGTCGCCTTACAGGAATTCTCCTTTTCTTCCCGCGAGGAATTGAAAAATAAAATTGATGAGGCATTAAGATTAACCTCCATTCTCACTTTGCCGGTCTCAGCAATTTTAATTGGACTTTCCTATCCGGTAGTCCAATTGCTTTATGAAAGAGGCAGGTTTACGAGTATTGATACCTTATTTACCTCCCGCGCCCTTTTCTTCTATACCTTTTCCGTCTTTCCCGCGGCTTGTGTCCGAACATTTGCCTCCACCTTCTATTCCTTAAAGGACACTAAAACCCCGGCTTTAATTGCTACTTTTATCGTCCTCCTTAATATCCTCTTAAATCTGAATCTGATGCGCATCCTGCGCTATCTCTCCTTCCCCCTAACTACTTCCTTAGTCTCTTTTCTCAACACCTTCCTTCTCTCCGTCTTTCTCAAAAGAAAAATTGGCAAATTATTCAAAAGAGATTTGATCTCTTTCTTTGGGAAAATTTTCCTTCTCTCCCTTTGCTTAGGTTTTTTTTCCTATTACACCTTCTTGTTTTTCCGAAAATTTAACTCCTCCCCTCTTCTCTTGGTATTCCTCCCTGCCCTTTTCAGCCTCTTCCTCCTTTACCTTTTATCCTTTCCCCTAAAAATCAGAGAGATAAGAGATTTGGACTTCCTGCCTCATTTGGGAAAGAAGATAAAATAAGTCGTTCCGGGAAACCCGATAACCCTTGCCTTGCACCCTTGACAGAGAAAATTTATTGGATATATTAAGAGATAAGAAAAAAGGGATATTATGAATATGAATATTTATGAATCAGTTTTGATTGTCCCGGGAAGTTTATCCGAGGAAACGGTGCAAGAATTTGCTGCCGAAATCAAAAATCTCTTTATTAATTGTGGCGCTCAGGAACCAGAAATTATCAAATTAGAAAAGAAGCATCTCGCCCACCCGATAAAGAAAATAGACGAAGGTTATTATATCTTCATCCGCTTCTCTGCTCCCCCTGATTCCTTAAAGAAGATTAGCGAAAACCTCCGGCATAATGAAAAGATTCTGAGAAGCGCATTCCTCAAAATGGAAGAAATGCTAAAATGAGCGCAGTAGAAAAATAAGGAGGGAAAATGGCAGAAATAAGATTGGGGAATCTCAATTATGTTGTCCTTATCGGTCGGGCAACCCAAGATTCCGAAGTTCGCTATAACCTAAAGGGAATTCCGGTTTGTAATTTCCGAATCGCGGTTGACGAGAATGTGAAGGATAAAGAAACTGGGGAATGGAAGAAGTTTTCCAGTTTTTTTAATGTCGTTGCCTATAGCCGGAATGCCGAACTCTGCGGGGAACGCCTCAAAAAGGGTAGTGCGGTCATCGTTGAAGGAAGGTTAAGGAGTCGGGATTGGACCGACCAACAAGGGCAGAAGCGATATACTATAGAAATTATTGCCCGGCGCGTCCAGATTCTTGATAAGATTGCACCCCCTGAGACTCCAGAGGCTACCGAAGAGATTGAAATCCCGGAAGAGAATATTGATGACCTCCCCTTTTAAATAGTAAAGGGCAATTACCCTCTCTTCCGGATTGTGTTCCTCTTTTCTCTTCTCTTAATTCAACAGGTGGTCATTAATGAAGTTCTGGCTAATCCTAAAGGAAAAACTGGGCCCGGATGTCCCGAAGACCGGAATGAGTTTATTGAATTATACAACAACTCCGAAGATACCTTTAATCTCTTTGCCTGGCGAATCTCGGATTTTGACGCCCGGGATACTATCGTTCCTTGGCGGGATTCTCTAATCTTACAGAAATACCCAAAATTAAAAATCAATACTACCTTTCTGCCACCAAAGACCTATGCCCTAATTTTAGACTTAGAATATACCCAAACCGGAAATGGAGAATATCTTATGCCCTACGACCTTCCAGAAAGCCTGATTGTCTTAACGATTGGCAATACGACAATCGGTGATGAGTTGGCAATGAACGACTCTTTAATCCTCTATTCCCCGGATTCCTCCCTCATCTCTACCTTTTCCTTCCCCAACCAAACAAAAGATGGCTTTTCTTTAGAAAGGATTCATCCCACTAAACCGGACAGTTTAGAGAACTGGATTGAATCCCTTGACAGTTCTGGCTCTACCCCCGGAAGAGAGAACTCCTCCCTCACTTATATCAATCCGGGAATTTCCAACCTTATGGTCGCAAAGGAAGAAAGGATAAAATTCTTCCTCACTTTAAAAAATCCCTTTTATACGAATTGCGGAAATTGGGCGGTTGATTTTAAAATAAATGGAGGAAAAATTGGGGAAATTGCTGGTGAAGGTCTTAAACCAAAAAGTGAAACAATTCTTGAATTCTTCCCCGAAACTCTTCCTTGGGGTAAAGTAGAGATAATTGCTCAATTGTTATGCCCAAAAGATAAAGATACAACTAATAATTACTTAACCACTTATTTTACTAACCTAAAAGAAGACGAAGTCTTTCTTTTCCCACCCGTCTTCACTCCAGATAATGATGGTGAAAATGATTACCTTGCCATTTATCTCTCTTTAGAAGAAGGAACTGATTTGGCAATTAATGTCTTTAATCTCCGGGGAAGAAAGGTAAAAAGGATTTATCAAGGGAAGTATAATAAAAATCAAACACTCCTCTGGGATGGTAAAAATGATAATAATGAAATCTTACCGAGGGGAGTATATATCCTAACGATTGAATATCAAAAAGGGGGAGAAAAAAAATTTATCAAAAGGAGTTGTGTTTTAGCTAATAAATCCCGAAGTTAAAACCTTATTCATCGGGCAAGTTATTTAAAGTATCCAAAAGCCCCTGAGTCAATTCCTCCCCATCGGTTATCCGATAGATTGCGGATTGAACTAAAGATACATTCCGACCTTCAATTCGCTTTCTCTTTAAGATATCAACCATCGGTTTTAAGTCCGGGTCATCGGTAATTGGACCAAAAAGATAATCAGTCTCCGCGGGGATCTCTCTCTTCCTCTGTACCCCAAATACCGGCAGGACATAAATCCTTTCCGAAACAGAAGCAACAATGGGAAAATCCTTTACGATTATCATATCCTTCTTACCCTTATCCGAAGATAAGAAAAATAGTCCCGCCGGCAGGGTATCCATCTTTTCTGAGGAGGCTTTAACTCTTAATTCCAAAGTAAAGGCACCCGAAGGAGAATAAAGAGTATCACTACTCATTATCCCCAATAATTCAATTCCGGAATTAAGGGAGAAGGGGTTACCCGAGGGTTTATACTCATCGGGAGAGAAGAGGTTGTCGCAAGCTAAAAAAAGAACTGTAACAATAAGAAATTGCCATTTTTTATTACTCCTTCCTTTCATCTCTTCTCCTTTTGCGCGGATATTCCGCTTCAATAATACTTCTCATTCCCCCTCGAATATTAAATTCCCCGTGCACCTGACACCATTTCGGCCGGCAGGCCCTCACGAAATCTTTCAGGATGCGATTCACCGCATTCTCATAGAATATCCCCAAATTTCGATAACCGAGGATATAATATTTTAGAGAACGGAGTTCAACACATCTCTTATTGGGGATATATCTTATCGTAATCTTGCCAAAATCCGGAAGACCGGTTCTGGGACAGATAGAGGTATATTCTGGAATCTCAATTGTAATCTCATAATCCTCAAATTGGGAAGGGAAGGTTTCAATTGTTGGCAGTTTCTCTTTTAAGCCCGCTCGGGCATGTTCTTCGGTGTATAATTTTCTTTTCATTAATAGGCTCCTTTCCCTCTTAAAATTACCCAAAAGGTTTTCAAAAAAATATACAGATCTAACCAGAGCGACCAATTTTTCACATAGTATTCATCAAGCAAAAATCTTTCTTCAAACGATAAATCCGCCCGGCCGGAAATCTGCCAGAGCCCGGTAATTCCTGGCTTAACTTTTGTTATCACCTCATAATACCGACCGGCATGCGCCAATTCCTCTGAGAGATAAGGACGGGGACCAATCAAAGACATCTCCCCAGCAAAAAGATTGAAAAATTGGGGAAACTCATCTAAACTGGTCCGCCGTAAAAATTTACCAATCTTAGTCATCCTTTCTTCATCACCCCTCATCTTGGCTACCTCATAACCTTTCATCTTCATAAAATCCTCCTCCGCCATTTTTTTCTTCTCAACCTTTTCTTCCCTCATCGTCCGGAACTTCCAGCAAAGAAACTCCTTCCCCCTTTCCCCGACCCGTTCTTGCTTAAAAAATACTGGACCGCGGCTTGTCAATTTCACCAAAAGGGCGATTAAGAGAAAGAAAGGTAAAAAGAGTAAAAAGATGATACCCGCCAGGAAAAGTTCTAAGACTCGTTTCAAAAATAAGTTCACCGGGGAAAGGAGGTTGTATTTCAATTTAATAAAAAAAAGTATCCCCATCCTTTCAATCTCCGCCTCATAGGCGGTAAGGAAGGGTTCATCGGTAAAGAGGAATATTTCCTTTATTGCCGGTGGGGAGTAGGGAATTAAATCATCCGGCTTTATCTCTTTTTTGGCAATGATTACTCCTTCTTTCTTTTCCTCCCCAATTATTACCCCTTTATCCCTCAACAATTCACGACGGACCTTTTCCACAATCTCTTTTTCTCCGGTCAAAAATAATCTCCTTCCCCAGAGACGGAAACGAAAGAGTAAGGACTTCATAACCCAGCGCTCAAGAGGAATAAGGATTAAAGAGAAGAAAAAAGAGGTGACAATGATAAAGCGAGAAAAACCAGCAATCCTCGTGAAAAAAGCAAAACCCAAAATCGCTAAGAAAAAGATGAAAAGCCCCCGCCAAATCCTTTTCAATTCCTCCTCCGGAGCGTAAATCTTCGTATAGAGACCTTCATAAGTGAAAATGAAGAGAAAAAGAAGGAGAAAATAGTAGCGGGTGGAGAAAACCAAAAAGGGGAAGGTATAGGAGGATAAGAAGAAACGGTAGAAGAGATGCTTCCTTAAAAGGAAGCCAAAAAAGAAGGCGAGGGATAAAAAGAGAAAATCGCTAAAAAGAAAGAGGAGAAAGGAGAGTACTTTCCTCATTCCTTCATTCTATTAAAAAAAGAGGGGATGTCAAACCTCAAGGAACGAAGTTCTAACCTTTTCC
>JBDRVU010000025.1:0-11642 GCA_039802085.1 Caldifarciminota bacterium | reverse complement strand
AGGTTTCATAAAGGAGGTAATGGAAAGCCTAATTCTTATTCCAATCGGGAAGATAATTGGATGTTTAACTGGGGGGATAAAGAGGGGTTTAAAAGGGAGGGTAATTTTGGATTTAAGGGGTGAGCCTTCTCTAACTCGCCCAAGTCTTCAATCAATTTTCAAAGACTTTAAGGCGGAACGGAAGAGAGATTCCTGTGCCGGGAAGGAATCCTCAATGGTGAGAAAGGAGGCGACAATTACTTTTTCGCCTTTCTGGATGTATTGATAGACCCCCTTTACCGGTATCTTATTCTCCCCAATTCCGAAACCTATCACTTCTATCCCTTCATAGCCAGAGATGAGAATCGGTCTTTCGGTTAGGGTTAAACCGTGCAGGGTTGGTTGGGTATGGATAAATTCGGTGAGAGAGGAGAAAGGGGCTAAATCAAAGGACCAGACCCGACCAAAGGGATAGGAATGGCTCTCCGAAGGGAAACAATGGTCGCCCTTAGGGTCTATTTTGTATCTTTTGCCGGACTTAAAACTGGGAAGACCTACTTTCCAGCCAGCAGGCACTTCCATTCTCAATCCAATCTCTTTTAGCACAATCTCTTTCTTTTGCTTGTTTTGCGAGCAAAAGAAAAATAAGATAAGGAAGAGAAAAAACTTCTCCCTTAATCCCATAGGATTAAAAGAGGCGGTTCAATAAGTTAAAAATCTGGGCAAAGGAGAGACCAGTTGCTAAAATTATTGGCCAGGGATGGAGGGTAGCAGTAGTGGATTCAATTCTTTTGTAGCGAGAGAGGATTGTCTTCTTTTGACTTCTTATTATTCCCAGGACCATACCGATTAAAGAGAGTAAGAATATGAGCCAAGAAAGACCTAAATAGCCAGGGATTCTTATTCGGAGGCGCCGGAGGGAAGGGAAAGAGAAGAGGCCGATTAAGAAAACTATTAAGATAAGGGAAAAGAAGATGATACCGAGAACTTGGTGCCTTCTTCGGGGAAAGGTCCACATCCCAGCCCGACTCATTCCGACCCAGGCGTTATAAATGCCAATAATCACCGCCCCGACCAGAAGGACAAATTGGATAGTTAAATAGATAGTCATCTCTCATATTATAGGAAAAAATGGGAAATGTCAATTTTTTCCAATGCCTCACTCCCCAGGTCTCTATTACCCAAATTAGTCAAGGGATTAGGCAGGAGATTAGATTTTTTCTTGGACCTTTTTTCAGGCGAGAAATTAGACCTTTTTTTCGGGAAGTCCGCCGGAGGCGGATTAGGGGAAAAATTAGACCTTTAACTCCGAAAGAAATTAGTCCTTAAATGACACCCGAAAACTCGGAAAAGAGGTGGGGGAGGGGGGTATAGGGGTGGCGGTGGTAGGGCTCAGTCTAAATCTACCTTAGAATTAAATAAGTTATTGGAAATAAAAAATTTAAATGAAAATGCCATCTTATTAGAAGGCGACTTTTATGTCGCCTAAAATTAGGCGAATCGTCCAATATCAAGAGATTAGAGGGTGGTAAGGTAAAGTTGAAGCATAGGGAAATTGGTTTAACCCCGCACGCCGCAGGCAAGGGAGAGGTATGAGAATCTAAAAAAGATGCCCCAGGAAAAGGAGAAGGAGATTGAGAAAGGGATTAGGGACTTAAAAAACCGCCCCGAAGAGAAGTAAAGAGAAATTAGGGATAAATAGATAAAGTCTCTTTTTGTCGGGGGGATTGTTTCGTTCGCCAATGGGCGAAATTGCAATGACGAAGGTAAGGATTTTATAAAAGTCTATCTAACGGTTAAATCCAAAAAAAGTGCAGTTGACATCTGGCTGATTTTTTAATAAAATAGTCTATGGCAGAAGTTTATGATGCAAAGAAAATCCATATCTTAAAAGGTCTGGAAGCGGTCCGACGCCGGCCCGCGATGTATATCGGTGATGTGGGAATTAGAGGTCTTCATCATCTTCTTTCTGAGGTCGTTGACAATTCAGTAGATGAAGCCTTAGCAAATTTCTGCACAGAAATTCGGGTAACTCTCCATAAGGATGATTCTATTTCCGTAGAGGATAATGGTCGGGGGATTCCGGTTGATTTGCATCCCACCGAAAAGAAACCAGCCTTAGAAGTAGTGATGACAATGCTTCACACCGGGGCAAAATTTGAAGGGAAGGTTTATACTATCTCGGGTGGTCTACACGGGGTGGGCGTTTCGGTGGTTAATGCCCTATCAGAATATTTGGAGGCTTATGTTTACCGGGATGGGAAGATATATTATCAGCGTTATGAACGAGGGGAGACAAAGACAAATCTGCAAATCAAAGGAAAGACAACAAAGGTTGGGACAAAGGTTGTCTTTCGGCCGGATAAGAAGATTTTTAAGAAGGTTGATATGGATTACGATTTGGTGGCGATGCGACTTCGGGAATTGGCTTATTTGGTACCGAATTTAAAGATATTCCTTAAAGATGAGAGAAAGGATAAAGAAGATGTTTTTCATTTTCCGGGTGGCCTACTTGATTTTTTGAAGTTTTTGGATGAAGACCGGCAGCGTTTACATAAGCCATTTTATTGTAAGGAAACGAAGGAGGGGTTGGAGGTTGAGGTTGCCTTACAGTATAATGATTCTTATTTAGAAAATATCTTCTCCTTTGCCAATACGATAAATACCCACGAAGGTGGAACCCATCTTTCGGGATTTAAGGCTGGTTTGACCCGAACTTTGAGTGAATATGCCAAAAAGAATAATCTCTTAAAAGATGATTTGGAGATTATCGGTGAAGATACCCGAGAAGGTCTCACCGCGATAATCTCCTTAAAGATTCCTGACCCGCAGTTTGAGGGGCAGACAAAGACAAAATTGGGAAATAGTGAGGCGAAGAGTTTTGTGGAGTCGGTCTTTTCTGAGAAGTTTTCCGTTTTCTTAGAGGAAAATCCCAGGGTGGCTAATATTATTTTAGGTAAGATTATCCAGGCGGCTCGCTCCCGGGAAGCAGCGAAAAAGGCGCGAGAATTGGCAAGAAGAAAGAGTTTATTGGAATCGGACACCCTGCCGGGGAAATTGGCAGATTGTTCTACGGATAATCCCGATGAGGCGGAGATATATATTGTGGAAGGAGAATCGGCTGGTGGTTCAACGAAGCAAGGAAGAGATCGGAGATTCCAGGCGGTTTTGCCTTTAAGAGGGAAGATTTTGAATGTGGAGAAGTCGGGTTTTAATAAGACCTTAGCCAATGAGGAGATTAGGACAATTGTTTCGGCAATTGGCACTGGGATTGGCGAAGAGGATTTCGCTCCGGAGAAGGTGCGCTATAAGAAAATAATCATTATGGCTGATGCGGATATTGATGGTAGCCATATCAAAACTTTACTTTTGACCTTTTTCTTCCGATTTATGCGCCCTTTGATTGAAGCGGGTTATATTTATATCGCAATGCCCCCTTTGTATCGGATTAAGGTTGGTAAAGAAGAACGCTATTTCTATACGGAAGAGGAGAAGGAGAAGTTTTTGAAGAAGTTAAAGGGGGATAAGGTTGAGATTCAGAGATACAAGGGACTGGGTGAAATGAATGCTCTGCAATTGTGGGAGACAACAATGGACCCGGAGAAGCGAATCTTAAAAAAGGTTACCTTAGAGGATGCCGCTGAGGCCGATCGGATATTTTCGCTTCTGATGGGAGAAAGGGTAGATGCCCGCAGAGAATTTATTGAGAGTAATGCTAAATTTGTGGAAAATTTAGATATCTAATTTCTAAGGAAGTTAATTAGTATCTTTCCGATAAGTTTAGAAGGTGCCGCGCTGACCGAAGCCGCTTAAAATTGACATATAGGGCATAATCACCGCGACAATGAGGAAGACAACCGCCACGCCCATAAAGAGAATAAGAATTGGTTCAATCATACCGGTGAGATTCTTTACCGCATACTCTACTTCACTGTCATAATAATCGGAAACCTGGCGCAGCATATCATCAAGAGCGCCTGATTCCTCACCAGTGGCAACCATCTGAACAACCATCGGTGGGAAGACATTACTCTCCCGCATTGGGGTTGCTAATCCTCTTCCCCTTCTCACACTTTCTGCGATATTGTCAATATGGGTAGAGAGAAAGGCATTGCCGGTGGTTTTGGAAACTAAGGCAAGACTGCGTAAGATTGGTAAGCCGGTGCGGTCCAGGGTTTCAAACATTCGAGCGAAACGGGACATTGTCATATTGAAAATAATCTTTCCGAAGATTGGAATTCGGAGTTTTACCCGGTCCCACCATAATTTTCCATCTTTACTACGCGTGAAGAGGTAAAAGAGCACACCAAGAGATACCAAGACGAGGAAGATAATAAACCAGAATTTCTGGAAAAACATCGTAACCGCAATTAGAATGCGGGTGGGGGTGGGAACTTTGCTTCCCAAACCAGTTAAAAGCATAATAAATTTGGGCAGGACGAAGGTGACAAGAACAATGACCGCAATAACAAAACCAATCATTAGAATTAGCGGATAGCGGAGAGCACTTTTGACATCACTTTTTAACCTTCTTTCGTGTTCTAAGAGTTCCGCCAGCCGGGCTAAAATCTCGTCCAGTACACCACCGGTTTCACCCGCCCAAACCGAATTGACATACAAATCGGAAAATATTCGGGGGTGTTTAGCCATTGCCTGAGAAAGAGAAGCACCGCCCATTAAGTCTTTCCGGATAGTATCCAGACATTTGGCTAAATTCCGATTTTTGGTCTGGGATTGTAAGGCACCGATTGTCGAGAGCATCGGTAGACCGGCTCGGTGCAAGGTAACAAATTGTCGGGTGAAGTTGATTAGGTCAATATCTTTAACCCGGCCACCAAAAATCGGACCTAACTCCACAGTGGTCGCCTTTTTGGCTCTCTCTTCTTTCAGACTAATTGGGATGTATCCTAAGGTTTCCAGATTTCCTAAGACCGCACTTTTGTCCGCACCTTCCAAGGTTCCTTCAATAATCTTTCCTGATTTATCCCTTACCCGATATTTATAAGTCGGCATATCTCCTCCTTTTTTATTGGGTTATCCTTTCCGCCTCTCGGGCTACTTCCTCAAAGGTTGTGATGCCCAAGAGTACTTTTTTCATACCATCTTCCCAAAGGGTATCCATACCTTCTTCTTGAGCCAAGGCACGGATAGCACTAGTTGGTGGTCGAGTAACAATCAACTCACGCATCCGGTCATTAACTTTTAGTACTTCAAAGATACCAATTCTTCCCCAATAGCCGGTATTCCGACAGTGGTTACAACCTTTCCCCTGATAGAATTTAGTGTCTTCTTTTAGATTTAGTTCTTGTAAGAGGGATTTGGGAGGGGTATATTCCGTTTTACATTTCGGGCATATCTTTCTGACTAATCTTTGGGCAACGGTTCCTTCCATAGCGGAGGCAACCAGGAATGGCTCAACCCCCATATCAATTAAACGGGTGATTGTGCCTGCCGCATCATTGGTGTGAATGGTGGAGAAGACTAACTGGCCGGTGAGGGCGGAACGGATCGCAACCGCCGCGGTCTCGCCGTCACGAATTTCTCCAATCATTATCACATCCGGGTCCTGACGGAGGATATGACGTAACCCGACGAGATAGGTATAACCAGCCCGTTCATTGACTTGAGATTGGCAGATGCGGTCAATATCATACTCAACTGGGTCTTCAATGGTGATGATATTTCTTTCGGTTCCCCGCAATTCGTTTAGGATGGAATAGAGGGTCGTTGTCTTTCCGGAGCCGGTCGGACCAGTAACCAAGATAACACCGTGGGGTTTCTTAATCATATCCTTCAAGAGGGCAAGACGGTCGGGAAGAAGTCCCAATTCATCCATACTTAAAAGCCGGACCCGGTCCAGAATTCTCATCACCACTGTCTCGCCATAAGTGGTTGGGAAGGTAGAGACCCGGAAGTCAATTTCCCGGCCATCAACAATTGCGGCATACCGACCATCTTGAGGCAGTCTCTTTTCGGCAATATTCATTCGGGACATAATTTTGAGACGGGAGATAACCGCTAATTGTAAAGCCTTCTTGGGTGAGACGACCGGATGGAGAACGCCGTCAATTCGGAATCTCACCTGTAAGCCCTCTCGGGTTGGTTCAATATGGATATCGGATGCCCGTTCCCGCACCGCCCGGATAATTAATTGATTAACCCAGCGGACAACCGGTGCCTCGGAAGCTAACTCCTCTAATTTTTTTGGTGCTAAATCTAACTCGGATGCCACCTCCCCAGCTCCTAATGGTTCAATGGTTTCAACATCTGGTTCATCAGGGATATCAGGGGGTTCGCTGGCGGCATAATATTCATTTAAGATATGATATAAGTCTAACTCCCGGCAGACCATCGGTTCAACATCCAAACCACTCATCTGGCGGACCTCATCAATCAAATAGATATCGGTTGGGTCAACCATTGCCAAAACAAGAGTGTTTCCGGAACGGAAAAGGGGGCATATCTTCCGGGAACGTAAAAAATCTTCTGGGAAAAGCTGTAAAACCTCAGGGTCAATGCGGAAGGCAGTTAAGTCAACAAAAGGGACCCCGTATTTACTTTCTAATTCTAAGGCCTCGTCCTGGTCGGCCATTTTTTACCTCCAACAACTTTATATTCATTATATAATAAATTATACTACATTTTTGTTTTTTGTCAAGGGAAAATTTTCTTTTGGCCAGAAGGGGCAATTTTATTTCGGCCCCCTGAGGAATTACTAATGGTATAGTAATGATACGGAATTTAAAATTAGAGATGAGAAGAGGGAAAACTAATCCCTTGACTTTGGTCCTTTTTTTTATAAACTCCTTAATGGAATTTGGTAATTGGGAAGTTTATTTTTTACTTGATGGCTATTTTGCCTTAGACGGCGGGGCGATGTTTGGGATTATTCCTAAGGTATTTTGGAATAAAACTAATCCGGCCGATGAAAGGAATCGGATAAAGTTGGCTTTAAGAACGCTACTGGTGAAGACCCCGGAACTTCTTATTCTAATTGACACCGGGATTGGGGATAAGTTTAATGATAAGTTTTCTGATATCTATAAAATTAATAAGGCAAACGGAATGGAAGAGTCTTTGGCGGAATTAAAAATTTCGCCCGCAGATATTGATTTGGTGATTAATACCCACCTCCATTTTGACCACGCCGGTGGGAATACGAAGAATAACGAGAGAGGCGAAGTTGTGCCGAAATTCCCCAAGGCGAAATACTTAGTGCAAGAAAAGGAATGGCGAATAGCAAATAATCCTGATTGTCGGTCCCAGGCTAGTTACTTAAAAGAGAACTTTTTACCCTTAAAAGACTTTGGTAACCTTTTTCTTATCGCTGGTGATTATCAAGTAACCGATGGGGTGGAAGTTCTCCTCACCGGGGGGCATACCGAAGGTCACCAAATAGTCTTAATTACCCAAGGAGAAAAGAAGATTGTCTATTGGGGTGATTTAATTCCTACGGTTAGTCACTTAAATATTCCTTACATTATGGGTTATGACCTATTTCCCCTGGTGACGATGAAGAAAAAGGAAGAACTTTTAGCCCGGGCAAAAGAGGAGAGATGGCTGATGGTTTTTGAGCACGACCCAAAGGTGGCGATTGGTTATTTTGACGAAAGGGGAGAGTTGCAGCCCTATGAGAAAGATTGAAAACTTAAAATCTCTCTTTTCTCCTTCCTCAATTGCGGTAATTGGTGCTTCCTCCCGGGAAGGAAGTTTGGGAAGGGCAACATTTGCTAATATTCTATTTAATGGATTTAATGGTATTGTCTATCCAGTTAATATTCGGGCAAAGAGTGTTTTAGGGGTTAAGGCTTATCCTTCGGTGACCAACATCCCTGACCCAATTGATTTAGCGGTAGTCATCGTTCCGGCGAGTGAGGTGCCGATTGTGATGGAGGAATGTGGTCAGAAAAGGATAAAGGGAGCGATTGTCATCAGCGCTGGTTTTAAGGAGATTGGCGAACGGGGGAGACATTTGGAGAAGAGGATTAAAGAGATTGCGGATAAATATGAAATCGCGATGATTGGACCTAACTGTTTTGGGATGATTAATACCCACCCGAAAACGAAGATGAATGCCACCTTCGGTCGGATTATGCCCAATCCCGGTAATATCGCCTTTATCTCCCAGAGTGGGGCGGTTGGTGGGGCGGCTTTGGAGTACTGCGAAGCAGAAGAGATTGGTTTATCCAAGTTTGTCTCCATTGGTAATAAGGCGGATATTTCGGAAAACGAACTGCTTTTTTATTTGAAAGATGACGAGACGACTAAGGTAATCCTCTTATATTTAGAAGACTTAAAAGAACCGAAGACCTTCTTAGAGATTGCCCGGGAGATTACCGATAGGTATCAAAAACCAATCTTGGCTGTAAAATCGGGTCGGACTCGAGAAGGGGCAAAAGCCGCTTCTTCCCATACTGGGGCTTTGGCAGGCTCTGATGAAGCCTATAACGCTTTTTTCAATCAATGTGGCATAATAAGGCTTGATAACTTAAATGAATTATTTGACTGCGCCAAGGCATTTTCTATGCAACCAATCCCGAAGAGTAAAAAGATTGCAATCGTCTCCAACGCCGGAGGGATTGCCATAATGGCAACCGATGCCGCAATTAGGAATGGTTTAGAGTTGGCATCTTTTCGTGATGGGACAAAGGAGAGGTTAAGAAAGATTCTTCCTCCAACCGCTAATATCCAAAATCCAGTGGATGTGATTGGTGATGCCGATGCCCAAAGGTATAGTTCCGCCCTAAAAATTGTCTTGGAAGACGAAGAGGTCTCTGGGGTTATTGCTACCTGGACCCCGACCTTAATGGAGGATACAAAGGCGATTGCTCGTGCCATTGCGGAAATTGCCCCCTCTACGGAAAAACCTGTTATTGGCTGTATCCTTTCTTTAGAAGAACATAAAGTAGTCTCTCAAGAGATGGAGAAAGAAAAGGTGCCCAACTACCGTTTTCCGGAGGTGGCGGCAAAGATTCTTTCTATCCTTTGCGAGTACGGAGAGTGGTTAAATCGCCCGAGAACCGAAATAAAAACTTTTGGTGATGTGGAAAAAGAGCGAGTGAAGGAGATTATCAGTTGGGCACGAAAAAGAAGGGAAAATTGGCTTTTGGAACCCTATGCCTATTCTTTACTTGCCGCCTATAAAATTCCGGTCGCCCCGTTCTCTTTGATTAAATCCCTTTCGGAAGCGGAGAAAAAAGCAGAAGAGATTGGTTATCCAGTAGTCTTAAAAATTGTTTCCCCCCAGATTATTCATAAGTTTGATGTGGGAGGGGTAATTTTGAATATTAAGGACCGCGCAGAATTGAAGGATGCCTATGAGCGACTTTTGGCGAATGTCAAGGCAAGGAACCCGGAGGCGGAAATCTTTGGGGTTTTGGCCCAGAAGATGATGAAGGGGGGGAAAGAGGTGATTTTGGGAATGAAACGCGACCCCCAGTTTGGGTCTTTATTAATGTTTGGGATGGGTGGCACTTATGTGGAAGTTTTGAAGGATGTCTCATTCCGAGTGGCACCGATTCGGGAACTTTCCGCCCAGACGATGGTGAAAGAAATAAGGGGTTACCAAATCTTAAAGGGCTTTCGGGGCGAGAGGTCTTCGGATATTGAGAAATTGGTAGAGGTTTTAGAAAGATTATCACAATTGGTCACCGACTTTGATGAGTTTGAAGAGATTGATATTAACCCCTTCTTAGTCTTTGAAGAAAGGAAGGGGGCATTTGCCATTGATGCCCGGATCCGACTAAAAGAGTAGATTTTTGAAAGATTATTATCTCAATGAAATTTTATAATCTGGACAAAGGAATCTACTTTCAGGCTGGCACCACCAACTAAGACGCCGTTAATCTCTTCTTTTGCCATTAGAGAATCAATGTTATCCGGGGTAACGCTTCCCCCATAGATAATTCTTATCTTTAGGATAACCTCTCTATTGTAAATCTCAGAAAGTAAGTTTCTAATGAAATTATGAACTTCGGCTGCCTGCTCCGGCGTAGCATTTTTTCCGGTACCAATCGCCCAGACCGGTTCGTAGGCGATTGTGATTCGGTCAATATTTTCAATTCCTTCTAACCCCTTTCTTATTTGGTTTTCAATTACGGTAAAGGTCTTATTCTCTTCTCTTTCTTTTAGTTCTTCACCAACACAGAAGATGGGGAGGAGTCCAATTTTTAGAGCGGTCTTTAATTTCTTATTGATTAACTCATCGTCTTCTCGAAAATATTTCCGTCTTTCTGAATGGCCAATTATCACATATTGGCAACCAATCTCTTTCAGAAACTCCCCTGAGACCTCTCCGGTGTAGGCACCTTTTAATTCGTAATGCATATTCTGGGCACCAAGTTTCAGATTAGAATCTTTAATCACTTCGCTCACCACTGGTAAGGAGGTGAAGGGGGGACAGATGACAATCTCTCTTCCTCTAACATCCGCTAACCGCACCTTAAGTTCCTGAGCCAATTCCTTTGCCTCCTTTGGGGTTTTATTCATCTTCCAATTGCCGACAATTAAGGGAATCATCTTTTTAGGGCAATAATGCCTGGTAGTTCTTTTCCTTCCAAGAATTCTAAACTGGCGCCGCCTCCGGTTGAGATATGACTAATCTTGTCCCCGAGGCCAAACTTATTTAGTGCTGCCGCGGTATCACCACCGCCGACTACTGTGGTAGCACCCCTTTCCGTCGCTGCTTTTAGTGCCCAGGCAATCTCTTTTGTGCCATAGGAAAACCTTTCGTATTCAAAGATTCCTAATGGTCCAGCCCAGACAATCGTTTTGGCATTTTCTAATATTCCTTTGTATTCTTCAATTGTCTCTTTGCCAATATCAACCCCAATCCAAGAAGAAGGGATTTCGTTTTCTTTAACCATCTTTATTTCCGCATCTGCCGCAATTTTATTCGCCGCCAGAAAATCCTTTGGAGTTTTAACCTTCGCCTCCAATAAAAGATGCTTCGCCTCTTCCAACCTATCTGATTCAAATACCGAATTGCCAATCTCGTATCCCTTCGCCTTGACGAAATTGAAAGCGAGCCCGCCGCCGATGAGAATGTAATCAACCTTTGGTAAGAGATTTTTTATCACGCCCAACTTATCGGAAATTTTTGCCCCGCCAATTATCGCCACGAAAGGCTTGGTCGGAGAAGAGATTATCTTGGAGAGAAAACTTATCTCCTTCTCCAGTAAAAAACCAGGGACCGGATTTGAGAATAATCTAGGGAGGGCATCTACTGAGGCGTGAGCACGATGGACACAACCAAAGGCATCATTCACATAGAAATCAGCCAAGTTCCTTAATCGCTGGGCAAAGGCCAAATCGTTCTTTTCCTCTTCCGGATGGAAACGGAGGTTTTCTAAAAGGATGATATCACCAATCTGGGCTTTCTGGACAATTCTTTCTGTATCTTCTCCGATACAGTTGGGAGTTAAAATCACTTCTCGGGAGAGAAGTTGCGATAATCTCTCTTTTATCGGTTTCAGGCTGTATTTTGGGTCAAACTTTCCCTTAGGCTTACCAAGATGGGAGGCGATGATGGGAATGCCACCCTCTTTAAGGATATATTCAATTGTTGGTAGAGAAGCACGGATTCTCGTATCATCGGTGATATTACCTTTCTCGTCCAATGGGCAATTAAAGTCAACCCTTAAAAATACCCTCTTTCCTTTTAA
>JBDRVU010000024.1:0-12118 GCA_039802085.1 Caldifarciminota bacterium | reverse complement strand
GTAATATCTTCCTGGAAGGCGGACTTGGTATCTTCTTATTCTAAAAAGCAAACGAATAAAAAGGGACGGGGCGGAAATTTCCGCCCCGTTTTATTAAATGGAGGTAATATGTTAAAGAGCCGTCTATTTAGTATCTTAGTTTTATTATTTTTAATTCCTATCATATCAACCGTCTTGGCGGTTGATATGAAGGGCAAATTCGGAATGGGAGTCGGCTGGAGTGCGGGTTCTGCTAAATTTACTCCGGATTATGCGATAATGAAATTCGGCATCGGCGAAAAACTCGTATTAGAGCCAATGCTCTACTTTGCTTTTACTTCATTGTCCGATGGTGCCAGCACTAGTTATTATAAGATGGACCTCAATATGCTACTTGCTTTTGCCCTTATGGCTCACGAGAAGACCAATGTTTATGCTAAGGCCGGCATCAATTTCGGATTAGTGAAAGAACCGAAGGAGATGCATTTCGGCATTCCCATGGGACTTGGTTTAGAACACTTCGTTAGCGACCATTTTGCCGTGGATTTAAATGCGGGAATGGGATTCAGTTATTGGAGCAACGGCGCCAAACTACTTATGTTCACCCTCGGAAACTCTTACATAAATGCCGGATTAGTCTGGTATTACTAAACAAAGAAGAAAAGGAGACGGGGCGGGTCTTCCCGCCCCGTTTTTATTTTTAACTTCTTTATTCTACTAATCCCTTTATCACCTTCATATTCATCAGGTCCAATTTGGTATCATCTTTTGGTGTCTCCATAATTCCGGGAAGGTGCTTTAATAAGGGATGATTGACAATCAAACGAAAACCTTCTAAACCAATCTTCCCCTTGCCGATATGCCAGTGTCGGTCAACCCGTGAGGCGTAATCGGTTTTTGAGTCGTTAAGGTGTAAACAATAGAGTTTTTTTAAGCCAATGATTTTATCAAACTCCCTTAGGGTATTATCTAATCCTTCTTTTGTCCTCAACTCGTAGCCTGCTTCAAAGGCGTGGGCGGTATCCAAAACAATCCCAACCCGATTTTTCTCTTCTACTAACTCTATTATCTTTTGGATTTGTTCAAACTTATAACCAACCTCACTTCCCATACCGGCGGTATTTTCTAAGAGTAGAATAACCTTATTTTTTACTTTCGCCAATGCTTCATTAATCCCTTCTGCCACTCGGAGAGGTCCTTCCTCTTCGGTTGCTCCCATTCTTTTCCCCACATGCATAATTAAGAAGGGAATGCCCATTATCTCGCACCTTGCCAATTCCGCAATCAGGGAACTGACTGACTTTTGGAATAAGGTCTTCGCCTTAGTGGCTAAATTGGGCAAGTAAGGCATATGGACAAAGATGGGATAGATATCATTCTCCGCCATATCTTTCTTGAAGATTTCTACTTCCTTTAAGTCCAATTTTGTGTAATGCCAGCCCCTCGGATTTCGGGAAAAGATTTGGATTGTCTGGCAGGATCTTTTTTGGGCTCTTTCCAAAACCTTGGAAAGACCGCCACCAATTGAGATATGGAATCCAAAGCGCATAGATAATATTAAAAGAAAAAAATAATCTGTCAACTCTCCCAAGCAGACGACATAAAAGTCGCCTATTAAAAAGGAACCCTTTTCTTTTAAGTTCTTTACTTTCAATAATTTACTTACTTTTATGATAGATTTAAGGTGAGCCCTACCACCGCCACCTATACCACCCCCTCCCCCACCTCCTATTAGGGCTTCCAGCCGTCCTTTAAGGAGTGATTTCTTCCCCAATTAAAGGGCGGATTTTCTCTCCAATCCGCCTACGGCGGATTCTACGGGAGAAAGGTCTAATTTCCTCACTAGTTTTTCGCCTCAAAAAAGGTCTAAGAAAGGGTCTAATCCTTAGACTAATTTTGGTAGGAGAGGGATGGGGAGTGAGGTATTTGGTTTTTGATTTTACGGGATGTGGTTAATAGGGGATGTCCGAAAGTTCAATTTGAATAATCTATTCGTAGCGGAGGGCGGAAATTGGATTTAATTTGGCCGCGCGGTTTGCGGGATAAATGCCAAAGAAGATACCAACCCCAACCGAAAAGCCAAAGCCTAAAATTATTGTCCAAAAGGGAGCAGCAGCGGGAATTTTGGCAAAGATTTGAACGATTTTCGCAATTGCCAACCCACTCGCGACGCCAATCACACCACCAATAAACGAGAGGGTTGAGGATTCTAAAAGGAACTGAAACAAAATTGTCTGATTGTTTGCTCCCAGTGCTTTTCTTAATCCAATTTCCCTTGTCCTCTCCGCTACTGCCACCAGCATAATATTCATAATCCCAATCCCTCCGACTAAAAGGGAGATGGCAGCTACGGCAATCATTACTAAAAAGGCAACATTGGTGATATTCCGGTAGATAGTGCGGAGGGTCTCTTGGGTATTAATACCGAAATCATCCGGTTGGTCGTAACGCAACCGGTGGCGCCGACGCATCAATTCCCGGATTTCGTCAATTGCCTTTTCTATCTCTTTGCTACTGGGTGGAATGGCGATGATTGATAAGCCTCGGAAGGCAGCCGTGATGCCGGTCGGTTTCTTAAATATACCTTCATAGGCGGTAAGAGGTAGAATTATTACATTATCCTGAGATTCTCCCAAAAAACTTCCTTTTTTCGCCAAGATGCCAATAACCATAAACTGATGTCCGAGGATATTTAGTCTTTTACCAATCGGGTCGGTATTCGGGAATAGGTTTTCTGCAATCTCTTGTCCGATACAACAGACTTTCTTTGCCCTTCGGTAATCGTCTTCGGAAATAAATCTCCCAATCGCCAGCGAATAATTTGCGGTGTATTGGATGTCCGGATTTGAGCCAATAACATCCGCCATCTTATATTTATTTGTCTGATAAGTAACGTTGGCTATTGTCTGACTCCGAATTGGTGAGACTTTATAAACCGAAGGCAATTGGGCAATTGCCTGGGCATCCTCTATGGTCAAATCCTTTCTTCTTCGTACTTCTTCAAAATCAATCCGGCCGGTTCCCCAACTCATCTTTTGGATATAGATACTATTTGAACCCAAAGACTGAATTTGTTTTTCAACGGTCTTATTCAAACCCTGAATTAAAGAGATAACCGCAATCACGGTCAGAACGCCAATAATA
This sequence comes from Caldifarciminota bacterium, assembly GCA_039802085.1. Lineage (GTDB taxonomy): Bacteria > Hydrothermota > Tepidihabitantia > Tepidihabitantales > JBDRVQ01 > JBDRVQ01. The sequence continues at coordinate 8,995 of JBDRVU010000024.1, read as the reverse complement.
ATCCCTAAGGTGGTAAGAAAGGAACGAAGTTTATGGGTGCGGAAGGTAGCAAGAGATAGTTTTAGATATTCCAGGAAATTCATATGAAATCAGCACGGAGCGGAACTCATTGGACGATTCCTCCGTCAATCATTAAGAGCTGTCTTTTTGCCATCTTGGCGATATTCGGGTCATGGGTAACAAGAATTATTGTCCGGCCTTCGGCGGCTAACTCAGAAAAAAGACTCATAATCTCTGCTCCGGACTTGGTATCTAAGTTTCCGGTCGGCTCATCGGCTAAAAGAAGGGTAGGATTAGTAACTAAAGCCCGAGCGATTGCTACCCTCTGGGTCTCACCACCGGAAAGTTCGTTTGGTCGGTGGTTAATTCTATCCCGAAGACCAACCCTTTCTAAGATGGCGATTGCCTTCTTGCGTCTCACTTCTCTCTTCTCACCGGCATAGATGAGGGGCAATTCCACATTCTCCAAGGCACTAAACCGGGGAAGGAGGTTAAAGGTTTGGAAAATAAAGCCGATCTCCTTATTCCGCATTTTAGCCAGTGCGGAATCGGAAAGATTGGAGACATCATTTTCCTTAAAGTAGTATCTCCCTTCGGTTGGGGTATCAAGAAATCCAATGATATGTAAGAGGGTTGATTTTCCAGAACCAGAAGGACCCATAATCGCAATATATTCCTTTTCTTCTACGGTCAAGGAGACCGAGCGTAAAGCGGGGATAACTACCTTTCCGGTGGAGTAAAACTTTTTCACATTCTCCAATTTTAAGAGCCAATTCATTTCCCCTTTACCAAATCCCCATCCCGCAAACGCGAAAGTATGCGGTAAGGTCCAGTGATGACAATATCTCCTTCCTTCAATCCGGCTAAAACCTCAACCTCGGTCTCGCCAAAGATTCCGGTCTTGACGGGGACCAGTTTCGCCCGATTTTTTTCAATGATAAAAACCCCATCTTTTTCCTCTTCACCAATTTTGTGCCGGCCGACAGCGGAGATGGGAACTACTAAGACCGAATCTTTTCTATTTGTTTCAATCTTCGCATGACAGGTCATACCCGGTCTTAAAAGGGAAGAGGTATCAATAATTTCTACGGTCACCTCAAAGGTTGTTGCCTTCTCTTCGCCCAATTGCTGGGTGTTTGGCATATACCCGACCTTCTGGACAAAACCGGAAAACTTCTGGTTGGGAATGGCATCCAATTCAATCTCCACGGGGTCATTTGGTTTGGTATCCACTACATCTCTTTCCGAGACCTCAATTTCCGCTAACATTTTGGCTAAGTCGGCGATAACCATTAAAACAGTACCGGGATTATTCATCGTGCCAATAATTACTGTTTCCCCTTCTTCCACATTTAATTTCACCACTTTACCAGCAATTGGTGAGCGGATCTCGGTCTTTTCGTACCGGTCTTGGGCATCCTTGAAATTCGCCTCCGCCATTTTATATTCTGCGGAAAGCCTTTCGTATTCCTCTTGGGCGATTAGATTTTTATGGAACAAGGTCTCGCTTCTCTCCCAAACCGCCCGCGCTTGCTCGTAACGGGCCTTAGCCAGTTCGTATTGCGCCTGGTATGATTTCTGGTCCAGAAGGCAGAGCAATTTACCTTTTGACACCAAATCGCCTTCCTTTACATATAATTTCTCAATCCTCCCCATCACCTGGGAAGAGATATTCACCTGGGTCTTGGCTTTGATGATGCCGTCTCCGGTTACCGAAGAGACAAGGTTACCGTAATGGACTTTTGCTGTTTCCACTTCTTTTCCTTCCTCTTTCTGGATGATGTTAAGGAGAATAATTAAGACCAAAACAACAAGACCAATTCCTAACCAAATTCTTTTTTTCATTCCTTTCCCTCGCCTCGGGGCGAAGCCACGGGTCCTAAAAGGTATTCAATTCGTGCCTCGTTTTCTCTAATCTCGGCAATCGCGGCGATATAAAGATAATAGGCGTTATGGTATTTTGTCTCAATATCCAAAAGGTCAAGGTAAGAGATTCGCCCCAACCTTCTCTCTTCCTCACCGAGGCGTAAAAGTTCTTTCGCCAATTCCCAATTTTTTTTCGCGTAATAATAGCGAGAAAATGCCTCTTTAAGTGAGAGATAGGCATCAGAAGCAGACTGATATAAAGAAAGCCAGGTCTTCTTCCATTGTAAATCTTTTAGTCTTTTTTCCTGACTTTTGGCAAGTAAGGTTAGGGAATAATTGCTGAAATCTAAGAAAGGAAAACTGAGGGAGAGGGATAGATTTGAGACCGCCCGATTTTGCCATTCGGAGAATCTTCGGGGGAAAGAAAGAGAATCGGTATAATTGGAGGATAGCGACAAAGAAACCGAAGGGAGAAAATTAAAGATAGAAGACCAGTAGGCGAGCCGAGCAAGATTTTTCCCTTCCGTTGCCGCATTAAGTTCCGGATTCCTTTGGATTAAATTCTGGAAGAAATCGGAAAAGTCAATAGCGATAGATTCTGGTTCCGTCAGCCCTCCGTCCGCGTGGACAAAACCATCTCCTTTGATACCGATAACCCCTTTTAGATTCTCCTGGGCGAGGGTGAGGCTCTTCAGAGTATTTTCTTCTTCCATTTTGGCTAAATAGTAATCATTCTCACTGCGCAACAAATCAATCTTTGAGATTTTATTTAGTCGATAACCCTCCGCACTAAAAAGGAACAAACTTTCCTTTTTCGCTACTTCCTTTTTCTTTACCTGGTAGACCTCCTGGATTTTAAGAAGATCATAATAGGCAGTGGTGGTAAGATATTTCAATTCCGAACGACTCAAACGCGCCTGCGCCCTTTCGTAACGGTAGAGATGGCGGATGCTGACTAAACCAGACAAAAGGTCAACAGAAAAGATGGGTTGGTTTATCCCAAGCGCGCCCTGATAAGATTTCTCCTTTATTACCAAATTTCCTTTTTCGTATTCCCCTTGATAATAATTGAGATTAAAAAATGGCGAAGGGAGGATTTTTTCCATTGGTTCGGCAATCCTCTGGAAAGCGGCTGTCCGATGATACCTCTCTTCAACTCGGTAAGGGCTATTTTTCTGAGCGATAGCCAATGCGGAATCTAGGGAGAGTTTGAGGGTATCCGCCAACACTAACCCAACCCCCAAAACCCAAAACAGAGAACCTATGCTCATCTTCCCACGGTCGGCCGACGGAAGATTAGGGCAACGAAGATAATCCAAAGGAGGTAGAGCCCAAAAGATAGATAATATCCCCTTTTCCCTTTCATCTCATAAATAAGAGAAAGCCCAAAACCGATTAGGGCAAACTGCCAAATAAGAAAGATATCTAATTGAGAAAAGAGGGAAAAGAGGAAGGTCTTTCTTAAACTTTGGGGAAGGATTAAAGAAAGGTTGGTTGAGACGAATGGGCTTTTCTTAAATAAAATCAAGATTGCCCGAATGATATTCCCTAAGGCAGAAATCAAACCCGTATTTACCACCAGAGAGAAAGTCTTTAAGAAGACCCCTTCGCTACCGAAGAGGGGTAAGGCAAGGTTTAAGAGTAGGGATAAAACAAAAAGGAATATGGTGGTAGTAAACAGGACCGAGATGAGACTAATAATGATTGCCTTTGGACTCTCATAGAAGGTTTTAACCCGCTCAATCTGTTCCTCGGGCATTCCCCTCTCCCTCATCCTTTCCGCAATTTCTCCAAAACGGATATAGCGGCTGGCGATAAAGGTTGAAAAAAGAGCGCAGGCCAGGACAATAATTAAAGGGAGAAGCCAAACCGGTTTCTCTTTTAATTGAGAAAAATAAATGCGCGGCGAACTAAAGATATTTAAAATATTCATAACCAATTATAACCGATATTTTATTTTTGGCAACCAGGGGAGTTAAATCATAAGACTTTTATAAAATGAAACCACAAGATTACACAGATTTTCACGAGATTAAAAGAGAAAAGATATTTAGTTTAATTAAATCTTGTGGAGTTAAGTCGCCCGCCACGAAGTGGCGGGGAGAGGCGGACAAGGCTTTTATCATTGACATTCATCAAAATCCGCATAAAATTATGGGCAGCTAATTTTTCATGAAAAATTCGGCTGGTATAAGTATGGAAGAGGTCTTTTCACCGGATTTGGTTTTTATCCACCCGGGATTGGAGACCAAAGAAGAGGTATTTCTTTTCATCGCCCAAAAACTCTCGGAAAAAGGAATAATTCCTCCTTCGGATATTCCCCGGGTGGTTGCCAATCTAAGGGCAAGGGAAGAGGCTGGTTCTACGGGTATCGGAAAGGAGATCGCGATTCCCCATAGTACTTTAAACTCCTTAAAAGAGATAGTCGGTTGTGTCTTTCGTAGCGAAAAAGGTATGGAATGGGATTCATTAGATAAAAAACCGGTCCGGCTCTTTATCTTCCTTTTTGCCCCAGAAGATAAAAGGGAAGAATATCTTCTTATTTTAGCCGAGGTAGCCCGGGTATTGAATATTCCGGAAAAGTTGAAGGATATTCTTAAAGCCAAAAAACCGAACGAAATCTACCAACTACTCGCAGAACCTAAAAAAGAGAGGGTTTTCTCTCGGTATCGGGAGTTTATCAGTTTTGGGGTTGGTTTAATAATATTCTATATCCTTGCCCGTTACCTTTTTTCTCATCTCCTGCTTCCGGGTAGTCCACCCTATCAAGAGTATTCACATTTTAATTCTCCTCCCTGGATTGACAAAGAGATATTCACCACCACCCTATTTTTTAGCACAGTCTTAGGGACCCTTCTCTTTTTCCGTTATCGGGTGGCAATCGCCGCCTTAGCTTTAAGTCTCCTTTTAATTTTGAAGGTGATGGATATTGAGTTGACGATAAAATTTATGTCTATTCCCACAGTGCTTTTCATTATGGCAGTAATGATAATGGTAAAATGGTTTGAGGAGAAGGGGGTATTTAAGTTTTTGGTCCTTCAAGGGTTAAGATTCTTTGCCAATTCGCCGGTCCTCCTTTTTGTCTCTCTAATGTTTCTCTCGGCAATTTTGGCTGGAGTGATTGATGAGGTCTCGGCAATCCTTATCACCTTTGGGGTGGCGATGGAAATCTCCCGCCAGACAAAGGTGAATATCATTCCCTATCTTTTGGGTTTGGTGATGGCTACCAATATTGGTAGCGCTTTAACGATGATTGGTAATCCCATCGGTATCTACTTAGGTTTTACCGGGGGGCTTACCTTTATTGACTTTTTACGTAATGCCACACCCATAGCCATTGTCACTGCTTTTATCACCATCATCATTATCGCCTTTTTCTATCGGCGGTCGGTAGAAACAAAGGTTAAGATAAGTTTAATGGAATTAGAAAAAAAGATGGCGATCGAAAATTGGCAAGAGATGTTTTTAGCTCTTTCAATCTTTCTCCTCTTTTTAGTTTTAGTTGCCAGCCATACCTTTTTGGAAAAACTCTTAGGGGTTGAGGAAAGAACTGTCCTTTTAGCGGCGCCTTTAGCGCTTGTTGGTTTTATTGTCTTTAAGGAGCAAGAACGGGGTCGGCTTTTTATTGAAAAGGGACCGGATTGGTGGACAATTATCTTCTTTATGTTTCTCTTTGCCAAAGCCGCCTGTTTAGAATATACCGGAGTGACGATAAAACTTGCTTATTTTTTAACAAAAGTGGCAAAATTTTTTCCCTTCCATTTTCTGGGGGAGTTAAAGGAAAGTGCTGGGGTTTTAACTTTACTCCTCTGGGGTTCGGGTCTCCTCTCGGGCTTTGTTGACAATTTGCCCATTGTTGCGGCTTTAGTGCCCGTAGCAAAAAGTCTTGCTGCTGCCGGGATGCCCAAAGCTAACCTTTTTTGGTGGGCACTTTTATTTGGTGGCTGTTTTGGCGGTAATCTCACAATGATTGGTTCCACCGCTAACCTAGTGGCGATCGGTCTTTATGAGAGGACATACCGCCGACATTTCCTTTTCCGCAATTGGTTAAAAATTGGAGTGATTGCTACACTCTTTTCTCTAATTTTTGCCAATATTTTGCTATTACTCCGATTGCGGTAGGATATGAAAAGGATTATCTGGGTAATTGATGAGGAAAACAAATCCGCCTGCGGCGGAGAAGGGATTTTACCTTTACTCCAAGGGGAAAAGGCAAAAATTATCCTGGTTGGTCTTTTACCGACAACAAAGACCGAAGAAGAGAAAGAAAGAGAAGTTAAAATCTGGCATTCCCTATTTTCTTTGATGGAAAGACTAATTAAGGAAGGTTTTTCTGTCTCGGTCAGCGCGGAAAGGGGGACACCTTTCTCTTTATTAAACCTAATGGACACCTTAGACGCCCAAATGCTCCTTCTTCCCAAAGAAAAATTTTTACTTTTGGGTCCATTAGAAAATGACGATTTCTTAAATCGGTTGTCTTGTCCTTTACTTCTTTATTGAGATGAGATTATTTGTGGCGGTTTTAGGTCCTCAGCAGGCGGAAAGAAAAATTTGCCAACTGGCAAAAGAAGTCGGTTTTCTTATTGCCCAAAAGGGAGGGGTTCTTATTACCGGGGGCTTAGGTGGGGTGATGGCGGCGAGTTGCCAAGGGGCAAAGGCGGCGGGCGGGATAACGATTGGCATTCTGCCGGTCGGCGAGAAAAAATCCGCTAACCCTTACTGCGACCTCCCAATTGCCACCGGTTTGGGGGAGGTGAGGAATCTTATTATTGTCAACACCGCCGATGCCTTAATCGCCATTGGTAAGAGTTGGGGAACCCTATCAGAAATCTCTTTTGCCTTAAAGATGAAAAAGAGGGTAATTGGTCTTAAAACATTTAATCTGAAAGGGATAATCAAGGTAAAAACACCAAAAGAGGCGGTGAGAAAGGCCTTTTCCAATGAAGAAAGTTCTCTTTCTGATTGATGACCGGGGACTGCACAACCAGATTGTCTTCGGTTGGCTTTTGAGATTAAATCCTAAAGGGGTAATCCTCCTCGCCTCGGGTCCGCCTCTGGCGGACAATGAACGATTACGGAAAAGGGAAAACTTTCTCCTACCCGAGGGGACTTCTTTTTCCCTTTCCCCCCCAGAAGAGGTTTTGCGAATGCGCTTCCGGGAGAAGACAGTAGTTATTATCCCATCCTTGAAGATGGCCTACCAATTGCTTAAAGGTGGACTGAAAATGGAAAGGTTAAATATTACCGGGCTCCGGTTTCAGAAAGGGAGAAGGCGTTTTTTCTCTTCTCTATATCTCAGTTCCCAAGAGTTATCTTATCTAAAAAAGATTATCAAAAATGGGGTTAAGGTATTTTTCCAAGAGTTGCCGACGAGTAAAAGTTATAATCTCGGAAGGCTCTTCTCACCTTAACTTGATAATCCCTTTCTTTCTGATATAATATGACTACGATTTCTTCAGAACGCTGTGTTATGATTAAAAAAGAGATTTTGGTAAAAAATGAGATTGGGATGCATATCCGAGCGGCGATAGAATTTACTAAGATTGCCAATCGGTTCCATTCTGATGTGAGGTTAGGTAAGGATGGGGTTTGGGTTGATGGAAAAAGCATCATTTCGGTTTTAACTTTGGGGATTGGTAATAAGGCAAGAGTGACTTTGGAAGTTAAGGGAAGGGATGAGGTGGCTTGCTTTAAGGCATTGAAGGCGATTTTGGAAACGGAGAGGTTATGAGGGAGAGGATCTTAAAAGGGATTCCCATATCTTCGGGTGTTGGTCAAGGGAAGGTTTTCCTCTACCGAAGGGAAATACCGAAGATTGAAGAGCGGGAGATTGGGGAAGGGGAGATAGAAAGAGAAGTTCTCCTTTTTCGGGATAAGATAAAGGAGGTGAAAGAGGAACTTAATGAGTTGCACCAGAGGGTTAGGGAAGAGATGGGACGAGATATTGCGGATTTAGTTTTGTTTCAGATTCTCCTCTTAGAAGATAAAGAGATTAACACCCGGGTTGAGAATTTCATTCGGGATAAAAGACGGAGTGCCGCTTTTGCTTATTATGAGGTAATTCGGGATTATGCGCAGTCCCTCTTAAACTCCCCAATCCCCTTCCTTAGAGAGAAGGAGATTGATATTAATGATTGTGCTTATCGGGTTTTACGTTCCCTAATCGGGAGCGAGTTTTCTAACGCCGGGATTTTATTGGGCAACTGGAATTCAAGGAAGGATGTTATCCTCTTTGCCGATGATTTAACGCCAACGGAGGTAGCAATTTTGGATAAAAAGGTGGTAAGAGGTGTGGCTTTAATCAAAGGCGGGAAATCAGGGCATATTGCCATAATGACTAGGGCAAAAGAAATTCCCGCTATTTATGGTATTGATGATTTAATGAGGGAAGAAAATAATGGCCGGCGGGCAATTCTGGATGGTAGTCGGGGAATTGTCATCCTCAATCCGACCGAGGTTAGAATCGCGCGCTACGAAAGGGAAATGAAGGAAGACGAGAAAAGGAAGGCTTTTTATTCCGTAGTTAAGAAAGAAGAACCAGTCACCCGGGATGGCAAATATATTGACATCTCCGCTAATATTGAGTTTTTAGGGGAAGTGGAGAAGGCGAAGGAGTATGGGGCGAAAGGAATTGGACTTCTCCGAACTGAGTACCTTTTTTTATCCCGAAGGCAACCACCATCTGAAGAGGAACAATTCTTCTTTTATAAGGAAGTTTCCTCTAAGATGAACCCCTATCCGGTAATCATCCGAACCTTTGACTTGGGTGGGGATAAGGTCCTTCCGAATTATAAGGAGTTAAATCCATTCTTAGGCTGGCGCGGGATTAGAATTGGGCTTAAAGAAAAGGAAGTTCTCAAACTTCAACTCCGGGCAATTCTTCGGGCTTCCGCAGAAAATAAGAATTTGAAGGTGATGCTACCGATGATTTCCACCTTAGAGGAGGTGCAGGAGGTGAAGGTAATCCTCGGGGATTTGAAGGAAGACCTGCAAAAAAAAGGGATTCCTTTTGATGTCGGAATTGAATTGGGGATAATGGTTGAGACTCCTTCCTGTGCCCTTTTGGCAGAAAGGATTGGGCACCTCTGCTCTTTTTTCTCCATTGGCACTAACGACTTAACCCAATATA
>JBDRVU010000023.1:0-12450 GCA_039802085.1 Caldifarciminota bacterium | reverse complement strand
GGGTCTTACCGGCTGATACAAATAAATTTCTTTGCTTAGCAAATTCTGTAATTTCCTGGATGCTCATAGGCTTATTTTTTGACCGTAAAACTTCATAAGCGGCATATTTAAAAGTTCCTTTTCTGAAGAGATTTTCTCTTGGAACCATTTTTTGCCACTCTCTTAAACCAAACTTTCCCCGCTCAATTTTTACAAATAAAGAGTTATTGCCTTTCTCCTTAATGTCCCTATAGAATCCTGCTGCCATGGTTGCTGAGGGGGTTTTGCCTGAAGTTTCTATAAGATTTCTTTCAAGGGCAATTTTTGTTATTTCACCCGAAGTCAATGGTATTCCTCTTTCTTTCAAGATTTGATAGGCGGCTTCAATAAAAGTAGCCTTCGCCATTTGATGCCCGCGCTAAAAGAGTTTCACCCGAACAACCGGTTCCTTTTGGAATTTCCCCAAGACCGAATCAAGGCGAATCAAGGTTTTATAAAGGCGTCGGTAAAAAAGGGTATCCGAGATTAAACTCCCTAAGGCACCTCCCTTAAAAGTTTCCACTATTTCTTTCAAGTTAGAGTTTAATTCCTTCAATTCGTTACTTGCCGATTCAATCTTCGGGGCCGCGGTTGTCCCAATCTCTTCTAACTTCTTAGATAAATTTTCTATGGATTTTGCTGTTCCAGCCAGTATCTCCTTGCCACTTTGGGCAAAATCCCGAAACGCCTCTAATGTTTCAATAATCCCCTTAATGTCAATTTCTTTTAATATCTCCAGAATATCATCCTCTCTCATCCCTTCCAAAATCATCCCTTTTTTTACTATTTGGGTTGATTGCCCAGGAATTAGAGAGAGGATTCTTTCCTCCAGAAGCCCACTCGCTTTCGCCTCTACTTTTGTATCCTCCGGTAAAAAGACATCCTTTCTTATCGTCAACTCAACAATCACCCCATCCGGAGTAATTTTAACCCTCTTCACCTTCCCAACTTTTACCCCCCGGAGGTAGACATAGATTCCGGGCTCGATACCACTCGCATCCGAAAACCTTGCCAAAATGACCTTCTCTTTTCCAAACGGGTCCTTTCCTTTAATCCAGAGAACCCCGCCCACGAATAAAACAATGGCAATCAGAAAGAAGATACCAATAAGAAAATCCCTTTTCATTTTACCTTCCTTCCCAAAGTTTCCCTCCCCTTAGAAAAAGAACTCTCGCTTCTATATTATCTCTTATCCTCGGGTCGTGGGTAACGATGATTGTGGTCATTCCCATCATTTGCATCTTTTTTATCAATTCCACAATCACCCCGGTATTCTCCCCATCCAAATTTGCGGTTGGCTCATCCAAAAGGAGATATTTGGGTTTGCGGATAATCTCCCGGGCAATCGCCACTCGCTTCTTCATTCCGCCGCTCAATTCGCTGGGTAAAAACCTCTCCTTTCCCAAAAGGCCAACAAAAGAAAGTGCTTCTTTTACCTGCTCGGTAATGTTCGGCCTCCTCTGCATCCTTAAAAATAGGGCGAGATTCTCGTAGACATTCAAAGAATCAAAGAGGGCATCGGATTGAAAAACAAAACCAATTTTTATTCTAATTTTTAATAACTCGCTCTCGGGCAACTTATTTATTTCCACCCCATCAATCAAAACACTCCCCTTATCCGGTTTCAAAAGACCGTTGATTGTTTTAAGGAGAACCGTCTTGCCACAGCCACTTTCCCCCATAATGAGTACCATCTCCCCATCCTGAACTATCAGGTTGAGGTCAGAAAGAACCGGCTGGTGATTGAAACTTTTAGAAAGACCGCTAACTTCAATCATAAGATTAAAATGTTTAAAAGGTAGTTAGCAAAGAGAATGAATAAAGAAGCGGTGACCACTGTGACCATTGTCCAGTATCCAACTCCTCTTGCTCCTTCCTTCGGAGAAAGTCCGAAGAAGGAACCAAAGAAGGCAGCAATAAAACCAAAGGTAGAAGCCTTTATGATGCCGACCAAAATTTCTCTCATTTCAAAAAAAAGTCGTATTCCCTTCAAAAAATCAAAAGCGGAAATTCGGGCACTAGCCAGAAGGTAAGCGGAAAGTATTGCAAACCAGTAGCCAATTATGAGCAGCAAAGGAGAAGTAATTAAACCGGCTATTACTCTTGGTAAAACCAAAAAACCAGAAGGGGGGATTCCTAAAGCCCTTAATGCCTCAATTTGTTCGGATACCTTCATACTTCCTAACTCAGCCGAGACCCCAGCCCCAATCCGCCCGACAAGAAGGAGTCCTAAAAGAACTGGCTCAATCTCTAAAATTATTCCTTTGAAAATACCACTCCCGATTAAATAAGAAGGTGTCCCCGGCAAAGCGATATAAAGCCCAGAGGCCGCAGTAGAAAAGCCAACAAAAATGGAGACGATTAAAATCAGGGGGAGAGAGCCTAAGGAAAATTCATAAAAGGAATCCCTTATCTCTCGGAAATAGAGCCAGATGTTCTTTAAAGCCAGGATTATTTCTCCGAAAAAGGAGAGTAATTCCCCTAAAGAAGTGAGGGTTCCTTTCATCCCTCTCTAAGTTACCCCTAAAACCTTTTTTAAGGCGGTAATAAATAACTCATTTTCTTCGGGCGTGCCGATCGTTACCCTTAGGGCATTAGGGAAATTATATTCCTTTAAGGTTCGGGTAATTATTCCTTCGGCTAATAGTTGAGAAAAAATTTCCGAAGAATCCTGGGCAAAGTTGATAAAGACGAAATTGCCGTAGGAAGGAAGATAGAAGACTTTTAGTTTTTCCAATTCCCGATATAAAAACCTCTTCCCAATCTCATTATTCCTGATTGACTTACGAATATGCCTTTTATCATCAAGGGCATAGATACAGGCATATTGTGCTAACCGGTTGATGTGAAAAGGATAACGCACCTTATTTATTGCCTCAACGATATCCGGATTAGCAAACCCATAGCCCACCCTTAATCCCGCCAAACCGTAAATCTTAGAGAATGTCCTAAGGATTAAGATATTCCTGCCTTGTCTTAAATACTTAAAGGTATCCAAATATCCCTTCTGAATAATATATTCCCGGTAGGCTTCGTCCACGATTACTAAAATATTATCCGGCACACGTTCCATAAAATGAATAAAGAGTTCTTTTTTAATTATCGTTCCCAACGGGTTAATTGGGGTATCAAGATAGATCACTTTAGTTTTTGGGGTAATATGGTCTAAGATGCTCAAAAGGTCATGGCTGTAGTCTTTCGGCGGTATTTCAATCACCTGGGCACCAGCGACCAGTCCGCTAATCTTACCGATGATGAAAGAACCCTGAGTGACAATTATCTCGGAATCCCGGTCTAAATAGGCAAGGGCCGCCAGGTAGATAAGTTCCACAGAGCCATTGCCCACCACAATCCGGTCCGTTCCCACTTTATAAACCTCAGAGATTTTTGCCTTTAGATAATAGTTAATATCATCGGGATAAAGAAACGATTCCTTCAAACCTTGGCGTAAAGCCTTTAAGGCCTTTGGTGAGGGACCGAGGGGATTTTCGTTTGAAGCCAACTTCACTACCCTTTTCAATTTCATTTCTCGCACCACTTCTTCAATTGGTTTCCCTGGGCGATAGGGAGTGATTCTAAATAAATCTTTTCTCGGTTCAAGCATCTTCTCCTCCTCTTTTCATTGTAATAAATATTAGACCACCAATTAAACTGTGGAGGTAATTAGCGAATAAAAAGAGAAGGCTTACCCCCATCGCCTCCTCTTTCGTCAAACCAACTCTTTGAAAAAGATAGACAAAACTTCCTTCCCTTATCCCTAAACCACCAAAAGTTATTGGCACCATCGTAATGACATTAATCAGAGGGATATAAAGGAAATAATAGAGGGGGGAAATTGGTTTACCAATCGCCAATCCGGAAAAATACCAAACCAGGGAAAGGAAAAGTTGAACCAAAAGGGAAAGGAGAAAAGAGGAAAAAAGGGCAGAAAGGTTTTTAGCAAAATCCTTTAATTTTGCCGCGAAGGAATCAATCTTTTCCCCCAACCGCCAAAACTTCAATTTGAGCCAAACCCGGCGAAATAAGCGATAGGCTTGGTCAGAGATTAGAAGCGCGGTAAGGGCAAAGAGAAGAAGAAAGCCAAAAAGATTTAGAGTGAGATACTCTCCCCCTCCTGGATTTCGGAAGAGAAAAAAGAGAAAAGTGGTGATTAAGGCAAAGGCGAAAAGCCCAACAAAGCCAATCACCCGGTCAAAAAAGGTTACCGCCAGAGCCTGACTAATTCCCCCTTCTTTCTTCTTATTAGTATAAGCAACCCGCATCACATCGCCACCGATGGCGGTGGGCAGAAGGTTATTGAAAAAGAGGGAGATAAAATAGACCTTTAAGAGATAACGGTTTGAAAAAAAGAGTTCTTTGGCATCAAGAAGAATTTTCCAGCGAATAACCGAGATGAAGACAAAAAGGAAAAAGGCAAGAAAGGCTAAGGAAAGCCATAATGGGTCAACCCGCAGCAGAAGGATAAGCGCGGATTTCAAATTTATCTTCCGCAAGAGAAGATAGATAATCAATAAGGCGATTAAAATCCGAATTATGGGCCAAATCTTCTTCATTTCATCCTTTTTTCCATTGCCTCTAATCTTTCAATGAGAGTCGAAAACGATTCCCCCAAAAGCCCTAAACCGAAGAGAAGAATTCCTGTGAGGATTAAAAGAATTACCAGATACAAGAGGGGGCGAAAACCGTGCCCGAAAATCCGCAAGATGATACTTAAAACCCCTAAAAGGAAGCCAAGTAGGAAAGAGATTGCCCCGGCGCTGCCAAAATAGAGTAAAGGCTTTTTCATAAAGGAGAGTTGAAATCCAACCGCAATCAAATCAAAAAAGCCAATCACGATCCGTTTCTTTGATTGGTACTTTGGTTCACCCGCTCGGCGGGGATAGAGTTTTACCGGGATTTCGGTAATCTTCGCCCCTTCAGCCCAAGCGAGAGGGACAATATAGCGATGCCAATCCTTCCTCAGTTTTAATTTTTCCCCAATCTCTTTTTTGAAGGCTTTAATAGCGTTAATATCGTGAACGGGCAAGGAGAAGAGTTTTCTTGCTAAGAAATTATAGATGAGGGAGACAAATTTCTTCTCGTATTTTCCCACCTTCCGGCCGACGCACATATCGTATCCCTCTTCTATCTTTGCCACTAAGTTTGGGATATCGGAGGCGGCAAACTGCAAATCCGCATCATAAATAATGATAATCTCTCCTTCACTCGCTGCTAAGCCCGTTAATATGGCATCGGTTTTACCTCGGTTTCGGGGATGGCGGAAGACCCGAACATTAGGATATTTCTCCGCCTCTTTTACCGCCAATTCCCAAGTGCCATCGGTTGAGCCATCATCAACCACAATTATCTCATAGGTCTCATCTAAGTTATTATGCAATTCCGCCAAAAGGGAAGGAATATTTAAAATTTCATTATAAGCCGGGCAAATTACTGTTTTCTTTATCGCCATTTAACAGAAGTATTATAACCAATTTTCTTCCTTTGTCAACCATCATTCTTAATTAAAAATAAATCCTTAAAAATCAAATAGTTAATTAAACTATATTTAAACCTTTCTTTTCAAATCCCCTAAGATTTGGCAAGTTTTCTTTATTACTTTTAGACAATCTTCTGGTTTTCTTTTAATTTTCCTACCAGAAAAACGGAGAATTGACCACCCACTGGCGGTTAATTCATTATCCCTCTCTCTATCCCGGTCTTGGGCTAATTCATTTGAGTGATATTTTTTGCCGTTACACTCCACATTCAATTTACCCCTCCGGCAGAAGATGGCAAAATCTAAACAGTAAGGCTCTTTTGTCTCCCGAACAAAAAATTGCCTTTCTGCGGGAATCTTCTCTCTCTTTAAGTATTTATATAACCGCTCTTCAATTGGACTCGTTAAAAAGAGGTCGTTTATCTCCGCCGCGGAAAATAGTTTATTAAGGGTTGTAGGGATAAAAACGATGCGGCGAAAACTTTTACTCGGAATCGGCTTCGGGAGGGGGATTAAATCGCCAATGGTAATTTTGTAATAATCTTCTTCGGCTCGGGGATGGCTTATTTCATCGGGCAGAAGTTCTATCCTTTTTACCACTTCTATCCCTTTAACTTCGGCATAATAATTTATCGCCCATTTCTCTTTGCCAAAGACCTTTGGCTGGTAGAAGGCTAAAAACTTTATCTTAGAGATTTCCTTTGGGCTACTTTTTACCGGAATTCGATACCAGTGTTCCCTTTTTAATATCTCCCAATCCTTTTTTCTCGGGACGACCGCTATCAGAACAAAAGACCTTTCTTTCAAACCTCTAACTCTAAAATCCTTTTTATCCGCTTTTGGATTGGCGGGTGGGTGGCAAAGAGTTCAGAAATTTCAAACCGGTCTTTACCAAAAGGGTTGGCGATAAATAGATGGGCGGTGGCATCAGTAGCGCTTTTTAATTGACCCTTAAAATTACCAATCTTCTCTAAGGCCTGAGCTAATCCTCTTGGGTAGCGGGTAAGATAGGCCGCGGAGGCATCCGCCAAATATTCCCTCTGCCGGGAGATGGCTAACCTGATTAAAAGAACTAAAATTGGTGCTAAAATGGCGAAGATAATGCCAATGAGTAAAAGGATCCCTTCGGAACCACCCCTCCTTCTATCCCTTCTCCCCCCAAAGAAAAATAGGGAACGGAAGAATAAATCCCGGAAGAGAACAATTAAACCACCAATTATTGCCACAATGGTCATAAGTAAGGTATCATAGTTTTTGATATGAGAAATCTCGTGGGCGATAACCCCTTGTAGTTCCTCTCGGTTCATCATCGCCAAAAGCCCAGTTGTAACACAAACACAGGCATCCTGAGGACTTCTCCCGGTAGCAAAGGCATTAGGGAAACTCTCTTCCATCACATAAACCTTCGGTTTCGGAATACCACCAGCGATGGAAACCTCTTCTACGATATTATGGAGTTGGTAATAGACCTCTTGGTCAGCTGGTTTAGCATTACTTACCGCCAAGATCAGTTTTGCTGAATTGTAATAGAGAATGAGATTATAAAAGATGATGAAGAGGGCAAAAAAGATATAACCCGCGGTTCCCCAGTTAAATATCTTGACGATAAGATAACCGGCAAAGCCAAAGAGGAGACTGATAATAAAAATAAACAGATAGGTAAGTCTCTTATTTTTCGCAATTAGGTCATAGAAAGTGACACTGGACATATCACTAAAACTTAACCTTTGGTGCCTCCTTTTCTGCTTCGGGCACAGAATAAAATTCCTCTAATTGGAAATTGAAAATTTTGGCGACGATGTTGGAGGGGAATTGTTGGCAGGCGACATTATAAACCATCACTGTGTCATTATAGAACTGACGAGCAAAGGCAATTTTATTTTCGGTGGCGGAGAGTTCCTCTTGCAGGCGCATAAAGTTTTCACTCGCCCTTAAAGCCGGATAGGCCTCAGCGACCGCAAATAGAGTCTTTAAGACCGCGCTTAAACCCTCATTTGCCTCCGCTACTTCCTTTGGACTTTTAGCACCCATCGCCTTGGCTCTGGCTTCTGCTACCTTCTCAAAAATTTCCTTTTCGTGCGCCGCATAACCCTTAACCGTTTCCACTAAATTAGGGATTAAGTCGTATCTCCTTTTTAGTTGGACATCAATCTGATACCAGGCATTTTTTAATCGGTTTCTCTTCACGACTAAGGAATTATAGGTGAAGAGGAGGTATAAAACGATAAGAACTAAAATTATGATTATGATTACCATACTTTATTATAACTGAGAAAGAGACACTGTCAATTGACGAAACTCTCTTATTTCCGAGAGACCTTCCTCATTATTTCCGCAAGCCTTTCTGCCTTTTTGTGGAAGGAATATCCCTCTACTCCCAAAAATTGAAATTCCCTTCTTAACCCTTCCTTTAGCGCCTCTTTTATCTCTTCTCCTTTCCTTATGGTAATACCAGAATCGGTCTTTTTGATTATCCTTTCCGCCTCGGTATCAGGTGGTCCAAGATAGATAATTGGTCTTTTTGCCCCCAAATACTCATATAACTTTATTCCCGCCTCCTGGTTGGGTTTACTGATATAAAGAAGGAAACTACTGCGGCGCATCAGTTGACTCACTTCTTTATGGGTAAGGATTCCCAGATAGTTGACAAATGGGTATCTTCTTATCTTTTGTATGAAATCTTCTCTACCTGCCCCGGCGATATCCAATCGGATAGGGAAATTTTTTTCTTGAATCGCCTGGATGATGGAGAAAAATTCCTTTTCGTTCTCAAAGAGGTTTCCGGCATAGAAGAGATTATTCTGGTCCGAAGAAACCTCTTCACTTTCTAAGTCATAACCATTGGGTAAGAGATAACCTTCAATTCCTAAAATTGATTTTATT
The DNA here is from genome assembly GCA_039802085.1 of Caldifarciminota bacterium. Classification (GTDB taxonomy): domain Bacteria; phylum Hydrothermota; class Tepidihabitantia; order Tepidihabitantales; family JBDRVQ01; genus JBDRVQ01. The sequence goes on along the minus strand of JBDRVU010000023.1, from coordinate 4,073 downwards.
CTCTCTTGAACCAAGGTGATAGCATCGCTATTTTTCACAATGTACTGGAGAAGAGAGGAAATCCCTTTCTTAAATAAGTTCCGGGGAGGGATAAATCCTTGAGGCCAGGGGTCGCGGAAATCGGAGATTAAGGGAAGGGAGAAATGTCGCTTTAAGGAGACACCCAAAAGGAGAACAGTCCAAGGTGGGGCAGTGGCAAAAATTAAAGATACCTTCTCCTTTTGGATTACTTTCCTCCCCAAATTGTAGGCAAAAGGGAGAAAGCCAATCTTAGAATCCGGAAAGAAAAAATCAGGAGAAGGGAGCCGGGAAGGGGAAACTTTTTTACCAAAGAATAAAAAGAAGATTCTTGCTGGGTCAAAGGATTCTGCCCGATAGATTTTTATCCCCTTAATCTCTTTTAAGAGTTCTGGGTCGTAATAGTAATAGGAGATTGGTTGGCAGGTTAAGATAATTGGTTCAATGCCAAAATCCGGAAGGTATTTACAAAACTTTGTCACCCTTAAAACACCGGAGAGTCCTAAGGGGGGAGCATAGTAGGAGATGATTAAAACCTTCAACCTTTGATTATAAAAATTAAGCACCTAAAGTCAAGGGATGCTGGCAATCGCCTGATAGAGTACCCCTATTTTATTCCACTATTACCTTTATTACCTTCCCTTTATAGTTGATAAAGTAGATACCGGGATTTTGCCAATCAACACTTCTGCCGGTTAGGTCATAAATCTCTTTTATCCCTTCGGGAAGGGAGGTTTTATTTATCGGATTAGAAATAATTGGGGTGGTAAAAGATTTAGAATAAGAGTCACCGGTTCCCTGACCGGCGTAGGCATAGACATCAACATAGTAATTAGAGTTTATAATGCGATTAATAATAATCTCCGCCTTACCGTCACCGTCCAAGTCTTCACAATTCCCGCTACCTAAAAGTCCGGATAAGAGTTGGCTTTCCCATTCTAAATTTCGGGTGTTGACATCATAAACCCTTATCTTACCCTCGTATTGGTTGGTATAGCGGTAGCCAATTACCACCAACTCCTTAGAAGCATCCGCATCGGTATTGACCGGAACTATCAAACCATCACCGTCAATATCCCGGGGGGTTATTGGCGAGATATAAGTAAAGCCGGGAAAGGCAATCCGCCATTTAACAGAATAGTCGCCATTATAGAAGATTAGGGTGTCGCTTTTCCGAATCTGTAACTCGCTTAACCCATCTTCATCAACATCAAGCCAGGCGCTGCCGTAGCCATAACTACCCAGATTTCCGCTACTCCATTCAATACTATATTGAGCAAAAACTGAGAATAAACCAACAACCATCATTATCATCGCTCTTTTCATATCTCCTCCATCTTTTTCACCCTATCCTATATCCGTATTGACTATCTGTCAACCGGACATTGGGCGCTCATTTAAGGTTGCCGATGTGTCCTTCCAGCATCAGTAAGCAGAATTCTTTTTGTTGCTCAATAATCTCAACCGTCTTAATAAACTCAATAAAACCGGAAATATCTAAGGTTATTGCCAAATCCTTTATCTTTAAATCTTCTGGTAAAAGGCGGAAGAAACTACTAACCCCTAAGGCATCTTCTAAGAAAAATAGATTCTTCTTTAACCATTTCTCAATCGTCTCCTTTTTCGGAACGGGCAATTTTTTTCCGGCACCATTTTTCATCTGAAAGATTTTACCTTCAATGTCCATCACCTCCCAACCTTCCATCTGATAGGTATCCTGTAAGAGGGAACCATAAAGCGGACCGAGAAAGTGAAAGAGATAAAAGTCTTCCCCTTCCCGGAAATAGGGAAACTCTTTCTCTCTTAAATTCGGGAATAATTTATGTTTAATCACCTCTGCCAGGAGATAAAAGTAACCACCGGTTCCGGTCCCTTCAAAGATTTTTACTTCTGCCTTCTCTTCTCCTAAGGGGCGGGCAAAAATTTTCTTCTCTTTCTCTTTTATCTCAATTTTCTCCCAGGTTCTACCACCAAGGATAAATCTCTCTTTTGGGTAATAAATCATCCCAATCTCCTTGCCGGTTACAAGATTAATTACCTGGTATTCGCCGAAACTCTTCTCCTGGATATTGGTGTGGATTTTCCCCCATTCAATCTTTTTCTCCAATTGGGGGGAGAGGAAATAAATCCCCGTTCTTGGAGAAATAAGAAATCCCTTCTCTAAGAGATAAGAGAATACCTTTTCTATCTCCTCTTGGGTATAGATTGGGGTTCCCCTGGCTTCGCCCCGAGGCGAGAAGGCATTAAAAAGGGAGTCTAAGGTTGTGCCGATTCTCTTCCTCTGAAAGGCATAAGAGATTATCTGTTGGGGAAGGGCGGAGAGGGATTTTCGGTAGGGCTTTTCGTAAAACCTCCCTTCCTTTGCCCCTTCAAAAAATATCTCAAAAAGAAGCCTCTCAAAAGGATTCTCATAAATACCAATGGCAAAAATCTTATCCCGACGGCGATTTCCTCGACCAATCCTCTGTAAGAGGGAACTGATCGAAAAAGGGGGGCGATACTGGCAGACACAGTCAATATCACCGATATCAATCCCTAATTCCAAAGTAGAGGTGGCACAAAGAATCCCAACCTTTTCCTGATTCATTATTCTTTCAATCTCTTCCCTCTTCTCCTTGGGTAAAGAGGCGTGATGGACCCAGACCCTTTTTTCAAATATCCCCCAAGAGAGATAACGGGAGAATAGTTCCGCCAAACTCCGGGCATTAAAAAAGAAGAGAATCTTCTTTAAGGATTTTTTTTGAAAATAGGAGAAGAGGCTTGCCCCCAATTCTTTAATACCCTTCACAGTGATTTTCCCTTTTTCGTTCAGGAGGATGGGGAATAGTTGGTAATCAATCTCCCTCTTCTCCTTCACCTCACAAACGATTGGTTTCGGAAAATACCTCTCTCCCATCTTCTTATCCTCAATTGTCGCGGAAAGGGCACAATACTGAATCGACGGATTGATTAAGGAAAGCCTTTTCAGTAAGCATCTCAACTGGTCGCCGCGGGGAGAAGAGTCTAAGAGATGTAACTCATCAAGGATTACCGCTTTCACATTCTTAAATACCCTCGGATGCCTTCCCAATAGGGAATCAAATGATTCCGGGGTGGTTAAAAGCAAAAAAGGGGGATTTTTCTCATCATCCGCAAAACGACCCGTGGCTTCCCGCGAAGCGAGGTCTCGCCCTTGCCCGTGGCTTCGCCCCGAGGCGAGGCGGACGCCCCGAGGCGAGAAGGTTGGTCGGTCCCCGGTCTTTCTCTTTACGGAAAGGTTTAATTCTTGTAATGGATTTTCCAAACGCCGAAATAAATCGTTCACCAAGGCCCGGGTTGGTGAGATATAGAGGATGGCTGGTCTTTCCCCTTTCCATTTTCTTAGGACTAATTCAATCACCGGGGCTAAAACCGCCTCAGTCTTACCGGTTGCCGCCGGGGAGATGACTAACAAGTTATTCCCTTCTAAGATTAAAGGTATCGCCTTCTTCTGAACTTCGGTCAGTTTGCCAAAACGGGCAAAGAAGGGAAACCATGTCTTTTTTAATTTCTCCTTAATGAGAAGAGACACCTTTTTAGCGATGTCAAAACAAAAATGTCTTTCTATCCCAAATGGAAAGGTGGGGGCTCAGATGACCACCGCCTTTCTTATCCGCCCTTGAAACTTTAAGAAATAAATCCCTTTCTTTATCGTCCCGGTCCGGAAATCAACCTTCCGGCCCAAAAAGTCAAAAATTTCTATCCCCTTGGGAAATTTCTCCTTTCTTAAAAAAGTTGGAACATTCCTTATTTCATCGGCACTTTTTAATTTATCCGCCTTAATGCCAGTAAAACTTCCCATCCCCAAGGTGAAGAAGAGAAAATTTTGATAGTTTGTCCCGGTAAGATGGAGTAAGAAAGAGAGGAGAGTATCCGAAGGTTGGGAACTAATCTGGAAGCGATAAGGGTAGGATGAGTTATTCACTTCCTGGTTTGGTCCTACGGTGCCAAAATTGGAGGTTGAGTCAAGAACTATAAAGTCTTCTTCTTGCCGCCGCAACTTCCCTATCAAATTATTGACATTCGCCTGTCCCCGA
>JBDRVU010000022.1:0-12467 GCA_039802085.1 Caldifarciminota bacterium | reverse complement strand
AATGGGTAAGGAGGAGATCTCTTTAATTATCTCCTCAAATTTAACCATCTCCCCCAAAAGGCCCGCGACTAAAAGGACAGTCGGTAGGTCTTCAGGGATAGAGAGGTTCCTCCTCACCTCCGAGATCGGTTTCTTCCGGATGGAGGCGAAATCGGGTCTCAGAGGGATTCCGGAAATAGTAACTTTTTCTTCGCTTACCCCAAGAATTTTAGCCTCATTAAGGAGCCGGCCGTGAAACAGGTAGTAGTGGTCAATCTCTTTATTGACCCATAACCCGTGAAGAGCCAAATCAATTATTACGGTGTGAAAAGGACAACCAAACCAGGTTTTGAAAAGAGAGGCGAGGATATTAATTTCTGGTTGGAGAGAAAGGATAAGGTCGGGCTGACCACCTCTTCTTGAGAGTTTTCCCTTCACTTTGTCTAAGGAAAAGAGGAGGTTAGAAATCAACCGCCAGATACCGATAAAAAGGGTATTCCGATTCTGGAGATTCTTGTATCCTGCCCGCCAGAGGGAACGGAGTTTTAAATCACCGTAGCGGCTAATCTCGCTTATTAAGTAAGATAAAGGGGAAAAGGAAAGGAGATTAAACACCTTCGCTACCAATTGATCTTGCTCAAAGGTTTTAAGGGCGGGAACTAACGCCTCCGCGGGATAACGATGTCCTCCTTTCTGAGAGCAGTAGAGTATCCAGATGGTCTTCGCCATCTCAGGAACTTTCCGAAAGAGGAGATTTTTGAAATATCCCGAAATAGATGGGTAAGGAGCGGATAAGGAGTTCACTTTTCAAAAAGAAGAGCAAAATGGTGGCGGGATAAGAATCGGTTAAAATAAAGCCAGTTTTTTTTAGGAGAATTTTTAAGTCGGTAACCTTAGGGATAAATACATGGGTTGGATCACGATAGAAAAATTTAAGGACCAACGAGGAGAAGATATTATTTTGGGTTGGCAGATGCAAAAAGAGATAACCATTTTCCTTTAAGGCATTGGCAACATTCCTAAAGGCTCTTTCAATCTCTTTAATGTGTTCAAAAACATTTACCGCTACCACCCCATCAAAAAATTGAAAAGGGAGATTTTCCCTTATGATATCACCCATCCAAATCCGGTTTGGCTCGCATATTTTCCTTCGGGTTACTCTTATTGCCAATGGGGAAATATCCGTCCCGTAGACTTCGTAATCTTTTTTAAGTCTTCCGATTAAATTTCCGGTGCCACAGCCGATTTCTAAAATCCGGCCTCCGGGGGGGATTAATCTTTTTAGAAACCAAATAATTATCCGGTCGCGGAGAAAATTGATTGGGTAGTAAGTTTTATCGTGTCTTCTAAAATATTCCTTATCAAAAAATTCTTTAGGTTTAGAACTCATATTTCCCTAAGAAGTTAAATTTAATTAAACTTTACCAAAAGTCAATCTCCCTGCCTTCGGCCGCATTGACTTCAAGGGAATTTCCATTAAGATTTATTATGCTCTCTTTCTTTCTGCTCTTTTTTGGTCTTTATATTCCAATTGAGAGCTGGGTGAACGAAGGGATTGAGGAAATGCGCCTGCGGGGAGAGATTGCCCGAAGATTCCCAAATACTATGCCCTACGACCGGGATAAGATTATTGGTCAAATGTTAAAGGAGTCTTTAAATTTCACTGCTACCGAGAAGATTCTGGCAAAGCGCATCTTTGCTTCTTTGGAAAAGGGTTTTTATGGTAAAATCTCTTTACTCTCTGATACCATCTGCCGTTCTATTCAATCCTTGGGTATAAGGAAGAGTTTTTCTAACTTCATCTTCGCTTTTGAGGGGATTGGGAAGGTTGGGGTCTCTCAAGAATATCCGGCCCTCTCCTGGGATAGTATCTATGGGATTGATTACCGGAGGGGTTATGGTTTGCTCAAGGGAAAATCCTTTACTTTTCTCATTGGTCGGGAGCCCATCCGTTGGGGGCAGTCTCTTTTAATCTCCGGCACCGCACCCCCATTTAATTTCTTTTTCGCTACCGGGGAATATAAAGGGGTAAAAGGTAGTTTCTTTTTTACCGGTTTAGACCCTTATACCCTTGATACCAGCCGATTCCTTTCCGCCCATCGCTTAGAGGTTGCTCTTTTTGGGGACCGACTTTTTTTGGGGTTAAGCGAGGCAGTTCTCTTCTGTCGTCAGGAAATTTTTCAGGGTTCTGCCTATCTTAATCCTTTTAGTCTTTACCGTTTAAGCGAATACAACTACCATTACGGCAATAAAAAATTAAATATCCCCCCTTTCAATGATGACCTCTACTGGGATTTTGACTTTACCTATTATCTTGCCAAGAAATGTATCTATGGAGAGATTTTACTTGATGATTTAAGTTTTATTGACGGTTTCCCTCCGGGTTTTATTAAGGATTTGACTAATTCCGGTCCCTTTGGCTTTTGTCTGGGCATGAAAGCGGTAGATTTCCTTTTGGGCCGTTCTTATTCTTTACTTCAATATACTCGGATAAACTCTGCTACCTACTTTCACTTTGAGAAGAAGAACTATTATCTCTATATGGGTTATCCGATTGGTCATCCCAAAGGACCGGATTTTGATGAGATTCGTTATAAATTATTATATCATTGCCATCCCAAATTTGATGCCCAGATTTCTTTGATTTACGAAAGGCACGGCAGGACAATTCTTGCCTTTAATGGAGAGGTGCCACCCAGGAATTGCTTCTTGTGGGTTAAGGAAGGCGAAAGTCCGGAAAAGGTCTTCTCTCTTCTCCTCGGGGGAACATTTTTCTCCCTGCCCCTTTTGACCGCGAGAGGAGAATTTGGCTGGGAATGGGTTTTTAATTATCGCTTGCAAGAAGGAGAGAAGAAAAACTTTCCGCTCCTGCGGATAGAATTGGGTCTTTCCTTCTAAAACCGACCTAATCTATAGTCTGCCATTAGCGATTCGGCAATAATTTTATTGGCACTGAGATTTCGGGCACCAAATTTTTGGGCGTTCTCTCTTAAATTAGTAAACAACTCTCTATTTTTTAGAATCTTTTCCACTATTTCTCCAACTCTTTTTTCCTCTTTTACCCAAATACCCGCGCCGATACTTTTCAGAAAATAGGCAAATCTTATATCCTGATAGGCACCACCGGCCGGAGGGATTAAAAGGAGTGGTTTACCCAAGGCACAAGCCTCACTGATTGTTCCAGAACTTGGTTTGGTGATAATGATATCCGCTATCGCCATCAATTCGTATATCTCTTCCACCCGACCCAAGGAGATAATAGTGAGTGATTGGGAGGAAAGGGAATGGGCTAACTTTTCGCCGGCTATTCTTTTTTGGCGATTCTCACCACAAACTAAGATCAAAGAAAGTTTCTCTTTTGTTTTCCGAAGAGATTGGAGCACCTCATCAAAGTTTAGCATCTTACCCAACAGGCCCCCGATTAAAAGGAGACAAGGTTTATCAGGCGGGATTTGCCATTTTCTTTTAATTTCCGGGCTCATTTCCTCTTTTACCTTTTGGAACCCTTCTCGCAAAGGAAGACCGGCGATGATAATCTTTTCCTTGGGCACGCCCCATTTTTCTAAATCTTCTTGAACGTATTCATTGGGAACATAATAACGGTCAACATCTTTTTCTACCCAGAGGTGATGGATTAAGAGGTCAATCACCACACTATAAAAGGGGCAAGAAAACCATCTCTTAAAAAAAGGGGCACAGATATTTAACTCGGGTTGAAAGGAGATAATGAGCGCTGGTCGGTTTTTCTTAAGAAGGAAATTTTTGCTGTGAGAAAGACCAATTATTAATTTTAGAATTCCCCGATAGAGATGAGGGAAGAGAGTTTTTTTCTCAGCCAGTCTTTTACCGCTTGCCCGCCAAAGGAATCGGAGTCGCAAATCACCGAAGCGACCAATTCGGTCAAAAAAAGCAAGGGTTCGGGAAATGCGAAAGAGATTAATAACAATTGGCTTTAATGGCGGATGTTCTTTTTTCAAATATTTTGCCAGAGCGGACGCCGGATACTTATGCCCACCCTTCTCGGAGCTATAAATTAACCATATCTCTTTCACTTTCCCGTTGAGCCAAAGCCACCTCTCCCCCGTTTTGTCTGGGAAAGCCTTTGAACTTCTTGCCAAGTAATGGGGATTGTCCGGGAGAAGACAATCTGGGCGATTCTTTCTCCCTTTTTAATTAAAAAATCCTTCTTGCTGATGTTGAAGAGAATTACCTTAATCTCACCCCGATAGTCAGAGTCAATCGTTCCCGGGCTATTGAGGACCCCAATGCCAAATTTTGCCGCTAAGCCGGAACGGGGACGGATTTGGCCCTCCACCCCTGGGGGAAGTTCGATCGCAATTCCTGTCTTGATAATATCGGAAGATTTTGCCTTAATCACTTTATTTTCCGCGGCAACGATGTCTAAACCAACCGAACCCGGGGTTTTATATTCCGGGAGAGGGACATCGGAGAGTCTTTTTATCTTAACCTTGATTGGCTTCATTTTGCCATCCCGCTTCAAAGACAAACCATTGCGTGGGATATTTTCTTACCCAACTTTCAATTCTTTTCGCAATCAGTTTCGTTAACTCCTTAACATCCTTTTCAAAATTTCCGGTAGGGTGATAGAGAATTTCCTCCTCGGTGATAAGACGGTAAAGATATTTTCCCCTCTCCCCCGGGAAAAATAAAGGGCGGGTAGAAAGTAGGACATAACCGGGGATAATTGGTAGTCCGTATTTGAGGCTAAAATAGGCTGGACCTTTTGGGAATACCCTCATTTTGCCGAAGAAAGGGACTAAAACGCCTTTACCCAAAAGGCTGCGGTCTGCTAAAAAGACAATGACCCTTTTTCTTTGGATGGCGGAGAGTAATTTTTTCGGCTGATTATAGGGAATTACTTCTACCCCAAAGTGGCGGCGGTAATAATTATAGGTCTCAAAAAGTCCCTTTGGTAATGGCTCAACAATTACCGAAAGGGGAAGACCAATTTTGGCTAAAAGGATGCCACCCAACTCCCAGTTGCCAAAATGAGCAGTGAGTAAAATGACCGCCTTGCCCTTTTTTTGTGCCGCGCGCAAAGTGGTAAGGACAAACTCGCAGTAGGGCAGAATCTTATTTACAAGGGTTGGACTTTGAAGGAAATGAGCGATACAGAGTCCAAAATTCTGAAATAATTGAAGGGGCAAACTTGGGGAATGCCCACCGGTGATATAGTATAGATTCTTTTTAATCCGACCCCTCTGGCGATTTAAGGTTAAGAAGGCGATGAGGGAGAAAAAGAAGGCGAGTCCCTTTATTAACCAAGGTGGGAAGAAGGTGCCAAAGAGGGTGGCGAGTCGCATCAGAAATTTTTTAATCATACCAATTTTCCCGGTGGCTAAACCGGCTTTTGGATTTTGAGATAAAGGATGCGTCCGCAGTAGTCACAATAATAGAGTTTCTCCCGGCGTCCAATTTCTAAGATGGTCTGGGGAGGGATGGGATTAAAACAGGCGGAACAGCGCTCATCAATAATTTCGGCAACTGCCACTCCTCCTTTTTTTACCCTTATTCTTTCATAAATGGCGAAATAAGTAGCATCCAACTGACCGACAAAAGAATTTCTTTCACTTTCTTTTTCCGCTCGTAGTTTTTTCACCTCTTCCTCTTCTTTTTTTAGAGAAGCAATTTTGGACTGGGTTAATTTCTCTAAATCTTTTAATTCGCCCTCAAGCCGGTGGACCTCCTTTTCAATATTTTCAATCAGTTCTAAGGTACTTAGCATTTTATCTTCAATGCTTAATTTGGACTTCTTCTGATTTTCAATCTCCGTGAGGAAAGCCTTATACTGCTCGTTGGTCTTTGCGGAGTAGAGTTGGACCGAATATTGCTTCAACTTCTCCTCACATTCTTTAAGGTCAATCTCTTCTTCCTTATAAGTTTTTTTAAGATTTAAGAGTTCTTTCTTTTTCTCCTCCAATTTTTTATTGGCTTCCTTCTCCGTCATCTTTAATCCTTCAATCTTCTGGGGGATTTCCTCTTCCTTTTTATTGAGGAGGCCAATCTCACTATCCAGTTGTTGGAGTTGCCATAACTGGGACAGGATATCAGCCATGGTGAATGGGCGATACCCGATTTGAACGGGTGACCTCTTGCATGTCAAGCAAGCGCTCTAACCAAGACTGAGCTAATCGCCCGAGCATACTTTTTAAGAATAATCAAATTTTCCTATTTGTCAATAATTGACAAAAAGATGGGGATTGGTTATACTTATTGTTATGAGGAGGCTTTATGAGGATATTCTTCTTATTTTTACCAATTTTTCTTTGTGCGCAAAATTTCATCGCCAATTCCGATTTGCCTTTTGCTACCGGGATGAGTAATGGGGCGAAGATTTTCTCAAAAGGTATCTACTCGGAAACGCTCCATTGTGTCTTTCAGAAAAGTGATGGCATTTATTACGGGCGAAGCGTAAATTTGGGCGTCAATTGGACTACCCAATTCCTTTATCCGGGAAGGAACCCTTCAATCTTCGTCTCCGAGAATGGCTACCGGCATGTTGTTTGGGAAAAAGATACTGCGGGTAATTCCGAGATTTACTATTATTGCTTAGATATTAGGAGTCCACCAGTGAATATCAGTCAGACGCTAGGGAAGTCTTATCTTCCAGTAATCGCTGTTGATACCTATCCCTATGGCATTCACATTGTCTGGGCAGATTCCTCTTTTGGTCCTTCAAGGATTTACTACCGAAGTTTGCTGGGTGATACCTATCAAATAAGCGTTTTCGCTCCCGGTCAAGACCACTCCTATCCAACGATTGGTCTTTTTGAAGGTAGGCTTTATGTTTTCTGGCAGGCTTATTCCCCAACTACCCTTTTCCCTTATCGGCTCTATGCCCGTTATTTAGAAAGGGATACTTGGTCTTCTCCTATAGTTCTTGACAGTTCCGCCAATCCCCTCTTACACCCTTCCTGTGATTTTACCGGGTATGAAGGATTTTCTTTGGGTTATGAGAAGTATACTTCGGGGAATATAGATTGCGTCTTTCTTGGTGGCAATGGTGGTGGTTATTCCACACCCGGTCGCTCAACTTATCCAACCCTTTCTACTATTGGTTCCACTTGGAGTTATTTAGCCTGGATGGAAGACGAAGCAGACATCAGTCTCCATTTCTATTATTTTATGATGGGCTGGTATTTTAGGCACTCGCTCCGGCAATTTCTCCCTATCAACGAAAGGGTTAAATATCCCAACTTCTTTGGTGCCCATCTCTTATGGACCCAAGGGGACTCTTCCCCTTATTCCATAAGGCATCACTTCTTTGGTTATCCAATCGGTATAAATGAAGAGAAAAGTAGAAAAGCAAGGAGTTTTCTTATTACCTATTCCCTTTCCCTCCTCTATCTCCCAGAACCTTTTCACTTTGCGATTTATGATATAACCGGTAAGAAGGTTAGTCAAGGCTTTTCTCCGGATGGCGAGTTGCTCTTAAACTCCAAGTTTAAAACCGGAATATATTTCATTCGGATAAGAGATTCAGGAGGGAGAAGGGATGTGAAGGTGACGGTTCTTAATTAAAAGGATGAGTATTTTGGGTGAAGGAAATCGGTGTAGTTTGCCGGTTTTTCATCTTATTATCAGTTTTTGGGTAAATTCCTTATCTGCGGTCTTTACTTTTAGGATATAGACCCCTGATTTTAGTCCATTTATAGAAAAATCACTTTCCCTTCTTCCCTTTCCCTCCTTAATTAATTTTCCCGTAGGGCTATAAATTTTCACCTGGTTCACTTGGGGAGGAAAATGGAGGTATTCCGGTTTTGCGGGATTAGGGAAGATGAATCCAAAGTAGGAAATGGGCTTAAGATAATCTTTTTCTATGGCAGCCACATCCCTTATTACGGAGATGGTTGATTCCGGAGGCTCGTTCGGGGAATTCCAGTAATTAGCCACATAGATTCGGTTCTCAATGGGGTTAAGGGTAAATGCGGTAGGAGTTCTCCTCCCTGGAGTAAGGGTCATTAACACTTGATTCGTGGCGCCATCTATTACCGTGATATCGTCACTACCGGAGTTAGCGCAATATATCTTATTATTTATTGGGTTATAAATTAATGCCCATGGCCAGCGTCCGACAGGGATAGTGGCGATTATAGAGTCAGTATTACCATCAATCACTGCCAAGTAGTTCATTGGCATAACTGCTACATAGATTTTATTATTTCTATCGTTATAACAAAGGGTTTGGGGCCAATAGCCAACTTCAATCGTAGCAATTACTGAATTCGTTTCACCGGAAATCACAGAAACGGTTGTTTCGTCCCAATTCCCGCAGTAGACCCTATTATTGATTGGGTTATAGACCAGAGCATAAGGACTATTGCCAACTCGCACAGTCGCTATTAAACTGTCCCCTATCCCATCAATTACCGACACTGTGGTATCATCCCAATTAGCGCAGTAGATTTTATTATTTTGGGAATTATAGCAAAGAGTATTTGCCCAGCGGCCAACGCCAATAGTTTTAATTACACTATCACTGCTCCCATCTATGACGGTAATACTCCCGCTTACGGAATTGGCGCAATAAACTTTATTATTGGCCGGATTGTAGAGCAAAGAACCTACTCCTTCATCCTTCGGAATATCAGCAATTACCCGATTTGTTGCTCCATCAATCACAAGAATGGAATTTACTCTTCCGTTAGGTCCGTGGAGACAATATATTTTATTACCAATTAGATTATAGCATAAGGAACTGGGATAAAATCCGGTGGGGATAGTAGCAATTACTTCATTGGTTCTACCATCAATAATTGAAATACTATTGGAACTGAAATTTGTGCAATAGACCTTATGGTCCCTTTGATTATAACAGAGCTGATAGGGATTTTTTTCAACAAAAATCGTTGTCTCTAACCATTGGGAAAAAGAAAAAGAAAAAAAGAAGAGGGAGGATATTACTTTTATAATCTCATATCCTCCCTCCATTGTCTTTCTTACCATTCGGTGACTACAAACTCGGAATGTAGCGGACCTGCTCGGTAGCGATTTCCGAAGAAGTCTCTGTATACCCATTTATGGTCACCAAGTTGTTTCCACTTATATCTGTCAGGGGGATCTACGTGGTAGAGAGTAACCCCAACTGAGCACATTCCAACACTTGCGTGTAACCATTTTTCTCTATTCATTGGCCATTCTATTACACCCGTCCGGTAGGGTTGCCGATATGTCCGCCCCCATACATAAGTACTTTCTGGCGCATATTGACCCGGCGGTGCCCAAGGTCACGAGTAACACATAGTAGTCTTCTGTATCGGTGCGGGTATACCTCCTTTATCAGGTGTTCCACCTGCTCGGATAGTGTCTATCTTAGAGTCGTAATATCCAGTCTGGGCAAGGCTAATTGTTAATAAAGAAAAGATAAGTAAGTAGTTTCATATACCCTCCCTTTTAACTCCCTAACATATAATAATACAAAATTTTTCCATTTTGTCAATGGACAATTTTTAGAATTATAAGTTATTTAATATCAATAACTTAATGAGATGCTATCGGCTTTTAATACGGGCGATTATCCTCTCAATCCGGTTTGCCAGTTCTCTATTTTCTTTTATCATCTCCTCTATCTTTTCGCAGGCATGAATTACGGTTGTGTGGTCTTTGCCGTTAAATATGGCACCAATCTCTTTTAAAGGTAAAGACAGTAGCCGCCGGAAAAGGTACATCGCTACTTGCCTCGGTAATGCCACCCTCTTTGTCCGGTTAGAAGAAAACATTTCCTTTTTTGAAATTGAAAATTCGTTTATTACCTCTTCTATTATCTCTTCCCCACGGCATTCTTCTTTTTGGGGCAAAAGGTCTCTTAGGATTTCCTGGGCAGATTTTAGGGTTATATTGTCGCCAATTATTGAGCGATAGGCAATTAGTCTAATTAAGGCAGATTCTAATTCCCGAATATTTGTTTTTATCCTCTCCGCTATAAAGTAGTAAATATCCGGGGAAAATGAGCAATTTTCCTCTTCTGCTTTCTTTTTTAATATCGCAATCCTCGTTTCCAAATCGGGTTGGCCAATATCGCAAACCAAGCCGGAACCAAGTCTTGAAGATAACCTCTCCTCTAAGGTTGGAATTTCCTTTGGGGGGCGGTCGGAGGTGAACACTATTTGTTTCCCTATGTTCTGGAAATGGTTGAAGGTATGGAAGATTTCTTCCTGGAGGCGTTCTTTGCCAATGAGGTAATGGATATCATCAAGGAGTAAAAGGGATACCCGACGGTACTTGGTCTTAAATGCCATTGTTTTCCCTTCCTGAAGGGATTGGATAAAGTCTAAAAAGAAACTCTCACAAGATGTGAGATAAATTGCTTCGTTTGGATAATTCCTCCGGCGATAATTGCCAATCGCATGTAAAAGATGGGTCTTCCCTAAACCAACCCCCCCATAGATGAATAACGGGTTAAAAGAGCCCAAATCTTCTGCTACTCTTTTTGCCGCAGCGCCAGCGAAACGATTTGATTCGCCAATGACAAAGTTTTCGAAAGTATATCTTGGGTTTAGGACGTATGTTTTTTTCTCAGGGGTAGATGTTTCTTTTGTCGGGATAGTAGGAAGATGTGCTTTAGTGTCCGGGACGATTTTTTCATTTTTTGCTTGGTATTTAATTTCAAATTCTTTAAGGCCGGAAATTTTGAGAGCCTCTTTTATTAGCGGGGAATAATATTCTTCCAGCCATTCGGAGAAGAATAGATTTGGTACTTCTAAGATTATTTTGCCATCCGATATTTCTTTTGGCGAGATAGGTAAGAACCAGGTATTAAAGGCATCCTCTGAGGTGTTTGCCTTTATATATTCCAGGGCTATTTCCCATATTTCTTTTGTATCAGGCATAGGTTAAATAATCTTTATCCACAAAATAATCCACAAACCAAGTTAACTAAACTATTGTTTATCAACAACTTAATCCCATTTTACTTTCTATCCACATTAAACCCTCTTTCTTTCTCTTAAAGAGATTTATAACATTTCCCTTAAGGAAAAGAATTAAACTATATTTTAGTGTAAGTGTCAAGGTATAATAATGATTCTCCCAAAAAGAGGTATATATTTTTAGGATTTTTTTATTAATTTTAATTACTTAGGGGGATTCTACTTAGAGATATAATTTTTATTGTTTCATGTGAAACGGAACAAATAAGAATAAATAAAAAAAATAAAAGAATGCGTGCTCAGGTTGAATTTCACAAGAAAGATGTTTTAAATTTATAAAAGGAGGTGATCCAGCCGCACGTTCCCGTACGGCTACCTTGTTATGACTTATCCCCAGTCATCCGCCCTACCTTGAATCCGCCAAAGCGGATCTTCGGGTATTGCGGACTTCCATGGATTGACAGGCGGTGTGTACAAGGCCCGGGAACGTATTCACCGCACCATGCTGATGTGCGATTACTAGCGATTCCATCTTCATGCAGGCGAGTTGCAGCCTGCAATCCGAACCATGCCCACTTTTCTGAGATTTGCTTCCTCTCGCGAGGTTGCTACCCATTGTAGTGGGCACTGTAGGACGTGTGTAGCCCTGGGTATAAAGGCCATGATGACTTGACGTCATCCCCACCTTCCTCCCGGTTGCCCGGGCAGTCCCCTTAGAGTGCTCTTGAATAAATTCAAGTTGGCAACTAAGGGCGGGGGTTGCGCTCGTTGCAGGACTTAACCATACACCTCACGGCACGAGCTGACGACAGCCATGCAGCACCTGTGTCGGCTCCGGAAAAATCCGGTCGTTTCCCTTTCGGGTCCCTACTACCGACATGTCAAACCCAGGTAAGGTTTTTCGCGTAGCATCGAATTGAACCACATCCTCCACCGCTTGTGCGGGCCCCCGTCAATTCCTTTGAGTTTTAGCCTTGCGGCCGTAGTCCCCAGGCGGTGGGCTTAACGCGTTAGCTGCGACACTGGGTTTCCCCAATGTCTAGCCCACATCGTTTAGGGCTGGGACTACCGGGGTATCTAATCCCGTTCGCTCCCCCAGCTTTCGTGTTTCAGTGTCAGGGGCATTCCAGAGGGCTGCCTTCGCCATCGGCGTTCCTCCCAATATCCACGCATTTTACCGCTACACTGGGAGTTCTACCCTCCTCTCCTGCCCTCTAGATTTGTAGTATCCATTGCCGTTCCCTGGTTGAGCCGGGGAATTTCACAATGGACTTGCAAATCCACCTACACACCCTTTACGCCCAGTAATTCCGAACAACGCTTGCCCCCTACGTTTTACCGCGGCTGCTGGCACGTAGTTAGCCGGGACTTCCTCTGAAGGTACAGTCATCCCAAAGGATTATTGGTCCTTTGAGACATCTTCCCTCCTGACAGGGGTTTACAACCCGAAGGCCTTCATCCCCCACACAGCGTCACTGGGTCAGGCTTTCGCCCATTGCCCAAATTTCTAGACTGCTGCCTCCCGAAGGAGTCGGGGCCGTGTCTCAGTCCCCGTGTGGCCGGTCACGCTCTCACGCCGGCTACCCGTCATAGGCTTGG
>JBDRVU010000021.1:0-12789 GCA_039802085.1 Caldifarciminota bacterium | reverse complement strand
ACCTCCCAATAGGAGATAACTTAATACTGGGATGTTATCATAAGGTCTTATCTTCTTTTTACAATTCGGGCAGAAGGAAGGGGGAAAGGCTACTGAGATTTTCCTCGGTATCCGATAAATACAAACATTAAGGAAACTTCCGAATACTAAACCGAAGAGAAAGAAAAGAAAAGAAATTTTCTACTCTTACCTTATATCTTTATCCTTCTGGTGGCACAACCCTCGGGATAATGAATATTATCAATTCATTCTTTTCCTTCTTTGTGCTCCGATGGGTAAAGAGACTCCCCAAAACCGGAATATCACTCAAAATTGGCACCTTGGTTACGGACTGGGTCTCCTGCTCTTTAACCAATCCACCAATCACAATCACCTCGCCATCCCGAACACTAATCTGGGTTCTTGCTTCACGTTTGGCGACAATTGGTAGTTCTTGTTCCTGGGCAATCTTCCAACCGGTGATTGCTTCAATCCTTGTCTTAATCTCCATATTAATCCGACCGTCCTCGGTGAGATGGGGTGTTACCGAAAGGGCGATTGGTATATACCTCTCCTGCCAAGTATAGGTCCGCTCTCTGGTCTCCGGATCGACCTTCACTTGCAGAATCGGAATTTCTACCCCCATCGTAATCTCTGATGTCTGGTTATCAAGAGTCAAGGTCTTCGGGTTAGCCAGAAGTTTTGCCTTCCCCCGGCTCCGGATTAAATCAAGTGCGGCGGACATCTGAGCTAAAGTTATCTTCCCCAACACCATCTCGTTCAGCATAATGGGTAATGCAACCTCCTTACCGATTTCTGGTGGTTCGGTTGTTGCCGCGGCGCGAATTGACCAATCAATCCCATAGACATCATCCGCATTCAAGGTTGTTTCCACAAATTTTGCCTCAATGGTAATCTGGGGAGAAGGTTTATCTAATTCCCGCATCACCTCATCAATTTTCGCCAACCTTTCGGGAATATCGGTTACCACTAAAATGGACGCCCTCTTTGAACCACCGCCTTCCCCAACCCGCCGGTAAGAGAGTTCCGCTTTTCCCTTTTCCGAAGTAAGCCTTTCCGCGGTCCTTTTGGCATCATCCGCTTCCACATCGTTTAAGAAATAAATCCTCGTTGCTAACTCTCCTTCCATATCTCTTTTCCGCGGTTTTACCATTATCACCCCTCCCCCTAAGTCAACCGCATTACACTCCACCGCCTTCAAGATAGCATCAAGGGCATTGGTGAAGGGAACTCTCTCTAACCGCATCGTAATTGTCCCTTTCACCTCCGGAGAAGAGACAAAATTAACCTGAAAGAGGGTAGCGAGCATTCGCAAGACATCAATAATATCCGCATTCTTAACATCCAAACTTACTGTCTTCTCTTCTTCCTTCTTTTCCGGTAGCATCTCAAATGGCTCGTCGGCAATTTCTAAATAGACGAAATCCTTTTCTCGTCCCACCCGGTAGCGGTAGAGTTGATCCAATTCTATTTCGACCCGCACCACCTTTGGTTCTTCCTTCCACTGGCTAACAATTACCCTCTTCACTGGTGGTATCTCTGATTTAATAGTTTCTGGTTCAATCCGGTTAACCGCATCAAAGATATCCATCACCACCGCTGGTGGTTCTTCCTGATAGAATGTCCCGACATTTGGTGAACCCGTCGTCTGAATTGTCACCCGCACCTTTTCTAAGAGCCGGTCAATATTTATTCTCTTTGCCTCTTTCTCAACCGCCAATAGAAAAGAGGCATTAATTAAAACGATAAATATGAAAAGTATTTTCGATAATTTCTTCATCTTTTTCTCCTTTATTGCCCTAAGTAAACTTCAAACTTCCTACCACCCTTTTCTACTACTACCTTATCTTTCTCAATTGCCACAACCCTTTTGCCGGCTATCTCATCACCGACCCCCAAAATCATATCATTAATCAAGGCATAAGATTTACTTTCGGAAATCGTAATCGCCGTTAAACGAAGGTCCTTAATCTCCGTGAGAAAAGAGAAATCACGCACGAAGGGGTCTTCACCCCATCCTTCCTCCTCTTCAACGAGGCTCGTGGGGGTAGTGGTTTTTACCACTTCTTTTTGCTTCTCCTCTTTCTTTTCTTCTTTCACCGGCGTTGGGTTGGCTAACTCTTCTCTTGATTTTGTCGTTGTAGAAGTCTTTTGCTTGGCTATCGTTTTTTTGGGTTCCGGTTTACTCCGGGTGAGAGTCAAAATAAGGACCACCGCAATTATAATCACTAAGATGACAATAATCCTCTGCCTCATTGTCTCACCTCCTAATACTTGAAGAAAGTGGGGTAATACTCTCCCCCACCTTCACTGCTTTTTGTTCACCGTGATATTCAACAATAATTTTGTCCTTTTCAATCTTGACAATTCTTCGACCACTGATTTCATCTCCTGACTTGTAGGTCTTACCATCAATAATCACATAACTCCCAGTCTCGCTATAAAAAATTGCTTGGAGAAGATTGTAACCATATTTCTTTCCTTTTCTTTGTCTTGATGCCTTTTTTCTCATCTTCTCTTCCTGGCGCCGCCGCTTTTTCTCTTCCCTTAACCTCTTTCTCTCTTCTCTCTTTCGCTTCCTCTCTAAACGCTTCTCTTCTCGGGAAGTTCTTTTCCGCTCTAAGGTTCCCGCTCGCCGACCGGTCCGCCGCCTAGCTGCTAAGGTATCGGCAGCTGCTCTCTGCTTGGCACTTGGTCTTCTTCCCGAACGGGAAAGAGTTCGGTAGCCAACAAAAAGTAAAATGCCAACAATGATTAGAAGGATAATGCCGCGCCTCACAATTCCCTCCTCTCCAAGAGACTTGAGGTGTAGATATTAATTAGTAGTCGGGTTTCAATCTCCGGGCGCAACTCTGGTTTGGTTGCCATATCCAATTCGTGAACCTTCACATAAAAAGGAAAGTCTCTTAGGGATTCAATAAAATGGCCAATATCAAGATATTTACCCTGACAGGTAACTTCCAAAGGTAGTGGTCGGATCGGAACTTCTGGGGTCTCCTGAGTTAAAAGGGTATCAAGTCCCGGTGGTCGGACCGCGATGAAACGAATATTATATTTCTTCGCTTCCTCCGCTAATCTCTTAGCCAAATCCAAAGTAGCTCGCCGCGGGCACACCTTTTCCATAAATGCCCGATTATCTTCTTCTAACTCTTCAATCCTCAAGCGCAATCTTTCAATCTCCCGAGCCAAAGCCCTTATTTCGGTTATCCGTTTCTGCATCTCTCTAATTTTGGCGTTAACACTCATCCGCGAACTGATACGCGGTCGGTAGAGGACAAAAACAAAGAAAAGGAAGATAAGAATAATAACGATTATGCCAATTAACAAAACACCTCTTTCTTTGATATTCATAGCCTACTCCTTTTCGCAGTCCAATTCAAATTCTAATACTTGTTCTCCTCCTAAAATGGTCTTCGCCTTATTCACCAATTTCACCGCCTTGATCTCCTTCCCCAATTCTAAATTAACCATAAACCCGGCCAGGTCAATCTCTTGGAATTCCGGCAATCCCGTCACAATCCCTTTTATCTTAACCGTTCTCAAGCCAGTAAAAGTAAGATTAGTCAATTGGATATTAGCCGGCACAACCTTACTGATGTATTTAAGAAAAGGCACAGTCAATTCTTTTTCCCCAACGATGGAACGCAAAAGTTTCCCTTCCGCCTCTAAATCCGCAATCCGCTTAGAAAGGTTAAGATGCTCCTGGGCAATCCTTTCCTCTTCTTTCAATTCCTTCTCCACCCTTCGCAACTTCCCTTTATCCACAACCTCCTGGGTTGTTAAGAAGAGATAAATGAGAATAAAAATGGGAATAGCAATTACCGCCATCCCCATTACTAAGGCAATGTCTCTCTTTTGATAACGTTTCGCCTTTAATTCTGTAGGCAAAAGATTTATTGCCCGATGGTCAAAGTGTAATCCCAGGCAGGCGACTAAACGACAGCCAATCTCTTCCTCGGGCTTTGTCCCCGGCTTATAGAGATGATAGGCTTTAAATGGGTCAAAAACCTCAGTCGGGATTTTTAAGTTTGCTTCAATATATTCTTTCATTCCCCGCATCTTTGCCCCGCCACCGCACAAGAGAATGCGCGAGATAGTAGGAACGGAAAATTCTCGTTTGTAGAAATCAATACTCCGGTCCAATTCCGCCAATAATCGCTCTAAGGCGCTCCTTTGCACCGCTAAGAGTCTCTTCACCTTAATTCCCGAAGGCAAGCGGTCTTCGGAATCCTCCGGTGGTATACCGTATTCCCTCTTATATCGCTCCGCCTCTTCCGCGGTAAGAGAAAGTTGCCCCTCTTCCGTAGCAATAGAAATGGTCATCGCCTCGGTAATACTTTTGCCAGCAACGGTCACCGTTCGGGCGAGTTCAATATTTTCCCCACGCATAAATACGATATCCGTGAATTCGGAACCAATATCTAAAACGCAAATCACCTCTTCCCGCCGGGGCTTCACAAATTGCCTCACCGCTCCTGCTAAGGCAAAAGGCACAACCGAAATCGCGGTTGGTTCTAAGCCAACCTTTTTCACCGTTGAGATGTGGTCGGAGATGACATCCTTGCGGGCCGCGATCACCATCACATTATCCCGCGGCGCCCCCGCTTCCATAACTACCCCTAAGGGATGAAAATCCAAAATCGCTTCGTCTAAGGAGAAAGGTGAATACCGGTCAAGTCGCAAAAGGATGGAATCCCTTAACTCTTTCCTCGACATCTTAGGAAAAGGTGCCTGCCGCATACTTACTGCCGGACCGGAGACAAAGGTATAAACCTTAGAAGGTTTTATATCGCGCAATAATTCCCGAATCACTCCCGCCACATCCGTAACATCCGCTATCTCCCGTAGACCGTAATCAATAACCCTTCCTTTATCTGTTAAAACGAACTTGACTGAACCGGTTCCGATATCAATACTCAATTCACCTCTTCCTTCCGGCTTAAAAATATTCTTAATATTAAAATTAGCCATCTATACCTCCTTAATCTCCGACTTTAAAATCAATTAAAGAACCATCATTAAAACGAAGCCTCATCTTCCTCCCATACATATACTTAGTATTAGGAGGAGTTAGGGTATCGCGAAAAGAACCGATAACAAATTTCAACCTCTCCTCTGGCAGGACCAATAGTGTATCAATATCTCCGCCCGTGAATTGGGCAATCCCCCCTTCTATTATTCTACTCCCGGAATAACAAACCGAATCCCGGGCGATTATCTGATTATAACAAATGGTTGTCTCAGGAATATCAACATCCAAAAGGTTAAGATAAAATAATTTAATCGTATCCTTTGACCAGTTATGGACCCAGAAAAGAACCGTATCGGAGGAAGATAGGGTATCAGAAGAAAGATAGATTAAATTACCCCTAAATAGCCTAGGCACCCGGAAATCAACTAAAACCTTTGACTTTGGTGTCACAACCACATACTTACCCAAAGTTTCATAGGGAGTAGAAAGTTTTAGCCAATGGCGGCCAATCGGCACACCCGTAAACTGATAGAAGCCATCCCGATTCGGATAACTACTATCTACCACCGTCTCTCCCTGTTTTGGATAACTTATCTTTAAAATTAACTTCTCCGCCAAATCTCCCGGTGGGGTATTTTCCCGGTCTAAAACTTGTCCGTAAACGGTATTATTAAAAATATCGGCAATGCTATCCGCAATCCGACAAGTGAGGGTAACCCGCCCGTTGCCAAAACTCCTTAAAGTCAAATCCTCCGGGGAATATTGATAATACCTGCCCCAAGCGTCTTTCTTATAACCCTCTTCATCTTCAGTAAAAGGTAATTTATAATAAGGACCTTTCCACAATTCGCCTTCTTGTCGAATTAGTCCGCCTAAACTATCCGGCAATTTTCCCATATCGCCAACATAACCAAAATCAATCCTTTTGCCATCACTCATTAAATCCGGATCGCCGGTGATGGCTTTAATTATTGCCTTCATTTCTGCCATTGTCTCATCAAAAAAACCTCTCTCCCGAACCCGGTCAATTGCCGAAAGGGTAACACTAGCTAAGATCCCAATGATAACCATCACAATGATTAATTCCAAAAGGGTAACGCCGCGCCTCATATTCTTAAAATAAAACATTACCAAATCGGACAATCAGATCTACCTTACCAATCCTCGGATAAACTGTTAGGTACCGGTCAATGGAATCCGGCGGTACATTCTGGCGATAAACGGCAACCAACCTCACCTTACCTTGAGGAATTGGTTCAAAAGAAAATTCACCCGGTTTTAAAGTATCAAATTCCATGGAATCTAATAGGGTCTGCCCTTGCCAGGGGTAAAAGAGATATAAAGAAAGATGTGATAAATCACTACCTTTTGGCCGATTACCAAAGGCATCCTCAATAAATCCGGAGACCCGATTATTCAATAGGTCACCAACCCGGGTCGCAAATCTTTTAGTCACCCAGCGCCGATACTCCACATCACTTCCTCCTCCAAAACTCCGAATGAAGAGACTTTCCGGAATATAGATATAAGAATCACCCCAAGCATCAAAAAGAAAACTCCTCGGGTTTTCCGCGAAAGTAGATTTCACATAAGGTCCCCGCCAAAGAGAAGAATCAACATAATCCGGTCTTTGTGCCAAGTCAATTAAATTTCTGGGAAGCATCCCGCAATCACCAACGAAACCAAAATCAATTCTTTCCCCAGAGACCACCATCCGCTCATCACCCACAATTGCCCGGGCGATTTCCTCTAATTCCCGAAAGGTCTCCTCATATCTCCCTTTCTCCATTGTCACATCCCAAGTCCTGACCGCGGCGGTGGCTAAAATCCCAATTATCACCATCACCACCAAAAGTTCTAAAAGAGTCACTCCTCTTCTCATCTAAAATAAGACAATGATATCGTCATTCTCAGCTGACCCACTTGGTGGTGGATACCACTCACCATCTGGGCCGGCACTTTTTAACCCCAAGGTTTCACCGGTCGGAGAAGTATGGAAAAGAATCGGATTTCCCCAGGCATCATCCAAAAAACCCAATTTCCCATCGTCTCGGATATAAGGACCGTGCCAACCGCGTTTGGTGAAAGGGTCCCAACCCGGAATTGATTCTCTCCCCGGATATTCCAATCCCCTTACCGTATCCGGCCGATTAGTAAGAAGTTCAATCAGATGGTGGGGCAAACGACCCACATCTCCCTTAAAACCTAAGTCTAAGTATTGGCCACCGCCCACTATCTCCGGATTCCCAACGATTGCTTTCCTTAACTCCATAAGATTTCGTCTTGTCGCCGTAATTCGGGCATTCCGTTGAATTCGGGAAACAAGCGGCGGAACAAAAAAGGCAAGAAGGGTGCCAATTATAGAAATGACCACCATTATTTCAATTAGAGTAAATCCTTTCTTTCTTCTCATATTTAGTTATGTAAAACAAAAATTACCACTTCCCCATCCGGAGTCCAGGACCGGATACTTGTTCCAGCCCCATTAAAACCAACTAATCCCCAATTGGAAGGCTCAGACATTCCGGGGGGATAATATGCCCCATAACGCATCTGACCTGGGCCATAACCCAATAAATCGTTTGGACCGTCTTCTCTTGTATCCGAGCACTCTTCTTTACTATCGTAGTCCTCCTCATTAAAATCTTCTGGGACCATTTCTTGCCCGGTGTAGGGGTTGGTGGGAAACTTTCCTAACTTTTGTTCGTATACTCCGCCCGGGAAAATATAACCATAGCCATCCTCATAAAAATCATCGGCATAATAACCCCTTTCTAAGAAGTAAGTCTCAATTGCGACCTGGACATAGCGCATATTTGCCTTCACTGAGGTTTGTCTCGCTCTTTCTCTAATCAAACGAAAGTTCGGCACCTGCATTGAGAGGAGGAGTCCGATAATGAAGATGACAATCAGTAACTCCAAAAGGGTAAATCCTTTTCTCGGTTTCATAACTAATATTTTAGCAAAATTCTTGTATTTGTCAATAGTCTCGTCATTTCTCAATATTCGGTCTTAGAGGCGAAGTTGAATTCATCAATCAGCAGTGCCGGCGCCAGAATAAAAAATATATCTTCGCCGTAGAGTTTCCGCTCCCAAGAAATCTTTCGCACCTTGGCTAAAGTCTCATAGATATTCACGACAAAACGCATATTCTTAATCGGATAACTAATCTTCCCTTTCTCAATCATAAATGTCCCATCCCGCGTCATCCCGGTAATTAGAGTTTTATCTGGGTCAACAACTCGCACATACCAAAACCTCGTCACCAAAATCCCTTTATCAATCTCCTTAATGAGTTTTTCTTTCTTGTCTTTCCCTTTTGCCATTATCAGATTAGTTGGGAAAGGTCCCCAAGCAGAAGGTTGGGGTAAGGAATGTCCGGTATTTTTCTTTTTTAGAAGTTGTGCGTAGAAAGAATCAAAGACTACCCCTTTGGCAACCCCATTTTTAATCAACATAACCGACTTCTTGGGATAACCCTCAAAATCAAAAGCAAAACCAGCCATCTCTCTATCGCGATAATCATCATAAAGGGTAATATTATTACCCGTGATTGTTTTCCCAATCTTTTTGGATAGGTAAGAAGACTTCTCTCTAAATCTCTTCGCCCCAAATTCTAACCAATTGAGAAAGGAAAGCATCTCACCAACTGCTGGCTCTTCCAAAAGAACTGTATATTTCCCTGGTTCAATCTCCCTGGGATTTTTAGAAAGTAAAGCCTTCTCACAAGCAACTTCCGCCAATTCCTTAAAATCAATCTCCGAAAAGTCCTTTTTTATCTCCACCGCATAGCCCGAAGCGCCATCACCCATGGCGGTTATCGAAGCAAAATTTACTCCGCTCATCCCATAATTAAAAATCCCTTCGGAGTTTGCCACCCCCAGAGAGGCTCGGGTATTATGAATTACGCCAAAGGCTTGGAGATTGTGCTTCTTGCAGACGGAAACTATTTTCTCTACCGCTTCTCCCCTTTCCTCAGGAGAAATAAATTCTGGCTCTTCCGTCTTCTTTATCTTCATCCCTTTGGGTGGTTTCGGTAAACCCTTAAACTCCTTATCCGGCTTTATCCCTTTCAGACTTTCTTTTACCTTCTTTATCGCCTTCTCAATCCCTTCTTTCTGAAAATCTTTGGTGGAAACACCAGCCACCTTTTTTTCTTCTACCGCTCGAATCCAGAGATACGGTTCCTCCACAAACATATTCTGATGGATAATAGAATTGGCAAACCGGGTCGTCCCTTTCTCTGAATAAAAAAGTCCTCCTTCAATCTCATCAAAACCCTTTCCCTTAACAATCAAATCTAAATATTCTTTAGTCTTCGTCTTATCAATCATCGCTCCCCCCTCATTTTCCAACCTTAATATTGCGAAATCTTGCCGGACTGGCGCCGTGTCCGACATGGGCAACCTGCATTGGGTCTCCTTTACCGCAATTAGGAACACCCCAGACTTCCCATTCCTTTTGACCACATATTGCATCGCAATTCCGCCAGATTTCATAGGAGATTCCTGAATAAGCCGGACGCCTAATCATTTCTGTCTTCTTCCCATTTTTAATCAACCAACCAATCTCCGAAGAGATGTGATAATTTAATCTCTTATCGTCAATACTCGGTGCCCCCGCGGATTCAAAATAGATTCCCTCTTTGGTATCCGCAATTAGGTCTTCTAATTTCCCTTCTTTCGGCAAGAGATTGATATTGGTCATCCGGATCAAGGGGATGAAACCCCAGGAAGTGGCGCGCATCGTGCCATTACTTCTCTCTTGAAAGACCGCCGCGGTTTCCCGAGAAGTGAGATAACCAGTAAAGATACCGTCCCGGATTAGATAGTTAAGACTTGCCTTTATCCCTTCGTCGTCATAACCAAATGTCCCCAATCCACCGGGAATAGTCGCATCCGCGGTAATCGTCACAATCTCACTCCCGAACTTAAAACTCCCCTTTTTATCCGGAGTCAAATGGCTCGTCCCCGCCAGCGAAACCTCCGTGCCTAAGACCCGGTCTAACTCCGTTGGGTGACCAACGGTCTCATGCACTTGAATTGCCACCATTGAACCATCAAGGATTACCGTCGTTACCATCTCCGGACAATCCCGAGCGGTTGTCAAGGCGACCGCTTCTTCGGCTACCCTTTGGGCATGGTCAGGAAATTTTAGTGCCTCAATAAACTCATAACCGGCACTTTTATAATGTCCGCGCATTCCCGGATAAGACCTCTCCCCCGTAATATTACCTCTCACCGCCAAACCTTCAATATAGCCACCAGAATGATAAATTGTCTGCTCAATTAGAGAATCCTCGGTGGAGGCAAAAATTTGAAACTTCTTATAAAAATATAATTCCCCCCTTCGCTGCTTCACCCCTTTCACCTTACGCATAATTCCATCGCAATTAAGCAAAAGATTAATCTTCTCTTCAATTGGCACCAAGAATGGGTCACGACTGATTGGTGTCGTATAAGTATCTTCAATTTTTTCTGTTGGGGCTAAAAGAACATCTTTCTCCTTCACTTTACTCGATGCCTTTGCCACCCGCACCGCCAATTTAGCGGTTCTTATTATATCTTCCTTAGTCAAGCGAGAAGTAGCGGCAAATCCCCAGGCACCGTCCTTAATCACCCGAATACCAATCCCTTGGTCTTCATCTCTCTTTAAAGTTGCAATCCGCCCATTCTCTTGATAAATTGTCTCCTCTTCAATTCTTACCAATCGACAGTCACCATAAGAGACACCTTCCTTTTCTATCACATCTAAAGCCAAGGCCACCAACTCTCTTTCCATAAATCCTCCAACATTATACTATATTCAAATAAAAGATAATGTCAAATCTAATCACTTCGTCCCGAAACGCCAGAGAAAATAGGCGAGATTCCAACCAATAAACCAAGTAGCAAAGACCGTAAAGAGTCTCATTCCCTCTTTGGCTAAAAGAGAATCTACCTTCTTTTCTACCTCTGGCCAATTCCGGGGATTTATCTTTTTAATCTCCGACCAAGTATTCACCGCCGGAATAAAAGAATGGATATAAGAGACGAGGCGTTCCTGAGAGATATTTTTCTTCGCACAGTATCTTTCCGCTAAGAGAAGGATATCGGTTTCTTCTGGTATTTCGGTTTCGGATTTACTCCCTTCCCCCTTTTGCGCATAAGCAACACAATTTAAAAAAATGGTTAGGGAAAGGATAATTCTTATTATCTTACCCATAACCAATAATCTACCAAAATTTTGCCTTTTGTCAAATATCGCCTATTACTTAATATCTCTTTATCTCAAAATTATTCTCTTTACTCTCAGCCCTTCTTTCTCTTTCTTGACAAGAAGGTAAACCCCGCTTGGCAACTTATTTATCCTCTTCACCCTTCGCCCATCCACCGTGAAAATTTTTAATCCCTCATCCTGGGGAAAAGAAAATTGACCGGCTGTCTTAATAAATTCTTTTCTTTCCGGAATTAGTCCCTCTTTAATCCCTAAGGAGGAATAAGTGAACTCATAAAGATAACCATCCGAGCAACCAAAATAGAGCCGATTCGTTCCGTCATTTCGGCCATCACCAATCCAGGCATCGCCGTAGGTGCGACCGGAAATTTGCGAACTATCAACCCAAGAAGAGTCCCATTCCATTCCGTTCCAAGTATATTCCATAGCAGAGAGGATGCCAGTGGCACCGGCATAAACCCTTTTTATTCCATCATTCCTTGCCTCCCCCACTACCACACACCTCGGAATCCGGGGAAAACCTTTCATTCGCTCCTTCTGCCAACTTGTTCCATTCCAGGTAAACTCATAGACCGCATAAGGACTGGAACCCAAGCCGGCATAGATTCTTAAAACAGAATCGTTTCTCCCTTCTCCGGCCGCAACATCATAGTAAAACCTTAATGTATCCAACTCCTGATACTCCCAACTCTGACCGTTCCAAGTATATTCCCGAATCGCGGTTCCTTGTTTGGTCAGATAAATCCGATAGACCCCATCGTTCCGCCCCTGAGCAATAATCATATCGGTTCCTGCCCAATTAAAAATCTGATTGGTCACCCAACTTGTCCCATTCCAGGTTGATTCAAAAGTCCGGCCGTTATTACAATCACAACCATAAACCCGAATCGTATCATCATTCCTTGCCGGTCCCAAAGCAACCGCATGACCCGCCGAAGAACTGGGGCCAGAAGGAAAGGTAGCAACAACGCTTCTCTGCCAGGTTCCATTCTCCCAGGTATATTCATAAACGCCACCGTATTGGGGATTAACAACAGTAAATGTGGCATAGATTCTTATTCGTCCATCATTTCTTCCTATACCTGCGCTCACCCCCCAGCCCGAAGTTGCCCCCATATCTAAACCCTGCCAACTATTATTCCGCCAAGTGAACTCATAGAGCCGGTTCCAGCCCGCCGCATAAATCCGGTTCGTATCATCATTTCGCCCCGGCACAATCACCAAACTTGATGCCCAACCCATTCCGCTTCCGACGGTAGTTTTTACCCAATCACCAAAAAGGCAAGTAAAAAATGATAAACAAAATAAAACCTTTAACATAATCCCTCCCACTATTTTTATTATAAGAAAATAATAAATCTTGTCAAAAGATTTTAGACGACTTAATGGTCTAAAAAAGATAGTAGAAACCCTTGGCATTGACCCATTAAGGCTCTTTGAAAATATCTATTATCCAGAGACCAAGATGATCATTATTCCAAGGGTCAACTATAACTTTTCTTTTGCTTTTCCCATCCGATTAAATCCTAAACTACCAGGGTTGTATCATAGAAGATAATGGCCTTTAATGGTTATCCCCCATACCACCCCCCAGACTTCGT
>JBDRVU010000020.1:0-12953 GCA_039802085.1 Caldifarciminota bacterium | reverse complement strand
AAAATGTAGGAGGAGATAATGATCTTAGGTCAGACTTTATATGAGATATTTAAAAACAGTTTCGTAATGGTTCTCCTTCTTTTCGCATCAATCGCTGCCTTAACCTTAATTATTGAACGGTGGTGGTATTTTGCCAAGAATCGGTTAAGTAGTAAATGGGTGAAGGAATTTTTCTCTTATCTGAGAAATGGCGATTGGGAAGGAGCGAGGCGCTACGCGGCCGGCCTAAAAAGTCCTTTGGGTCGACTTTTCCTTTTGGGTTTAGAAAATAGAAATCTTGCCCCGGACGAACTCTCTAATCTTTTTTATGGACAGATTCTGGAAGAAAGGATTAAATATGAGCGATATCTCGGTGGGATGGGAACATTGGCGAACGGGGCAACCCTCTTAGGACTTCTCGGCACAGTGGTTGGTCTGATAAAGGCATTTCACAATATCGCCATTACCGGCTCCGGTGGGCCAGCGGTTGTCTCCCGGGGAATTGCGGAAGCCCTTTTAACTACTGCCTTCGGTCTCTTTATCGGTATCCCAACCTTATTCTTTTATAACTACTTTACCAAGAAGGCATCGGATATCTCTTTGGAATTGGAAGGAATTGGGGAACGTTTAATTGTTGCTCTTTACGCCCATCGGCAAGAGACTCCAAAAGAAGAGACAAGAAGAGAGGAAAGAAAGGAGTATTGGCAATTCTGATGCGTCGGAAAAGAATAAAACCGGGACCACAAAGGGAAGGTTTAATTCTTACCTCTCTGGTGGATATTGCCCTATCCTTGGTGATTGGCTTTATTGTTGCCCTTCCCTTCTTTTTTGAAACCGGAATATTTGTTTCCACACCGGGTGTTACTAAGGGAGCCGGAGCCGAGGCGAGTGATATTAAAGCCAATATTCATCTCAAACAGGATGGTGGCATTCTGCTAAATGAAGAACAGGTTAGTTTGGAGAAATTGGAAGAACTTTTGCCCCAACTTTTAGCTCGGAGTTTAGAAAAGAAGGTGATCGTGAGTGCAGAGAAGGGGATTCGCTACGAACGGGTGGTGACAATTTTAGATATGGCAAAGCGATTGGGAGCGGGTCAATTGTGCCTTTTGAAAGCAAAATGAAGATTGACATTTTTCTCTTTTTGGCTAAGATCCTTGAAGGAAGGATGAAAAGAAAGGGAGTAGCCAATATCGATATCCTGCCGATGGCTTGTATCGGGCTTCTTTTGGTCGTGATGATGATTATGGTGGCGCCGATGGTGATGAGCCATACCCGGGTGCCAGTAGTTGTCCCTTCAGCTCATACTGCGGAGAGAAAAGTAGAAGATGATGTGGCGATTGCTCTGACCCAAGATGGTAGGTTATTCCTTCAAGATGTGCCGATTGATAAAAAGGCGATTGGCGAGGCGATTGCCAAGATAATTTCTCAGGACCCTTATCGCTTAGTTGTGGTTCGGGCGGATAAAGAAGTTTTCTATGACGATGTCTTAGAAATTCTTTCCTTGGCAAAGCAAGCCGGGGCAAAAAGAATTGCCTGTGCCACAAAGAAGAAATGAGAAGGCCAACCACAACCGAAATCTCTTTAGGTTTATCCATTCTCTTTCATCTTTTCTTATTTTTCTTTTTTAACTCCAGTCGGGAGAGGGTCTTTTCTTATGAGGAGATAAAAGAGGTTTCTCTGATTGACCAGACCTACCGACCAGAGGTGGCAAAGGTTCTTGCCCCACCCAAGGAAGTATTCGGTTCTGAGGCGGCGGAAGCGCCGGTTTCGGCAACTGGTACCGGGGGCGGCGGCGAAGAAGTGGCTTATGATTTAAGTCGAAAGATGGAAAGAAGTCAGGCGAAGATTGACCTTTCCCGTTTTGAAACCGGCGAAGAGCTGGGAGGGATAAGGATTGCGGATAAGGTTAAGGGCGTCACAAAAACAACCGAAGAGATTTTGAAAGAAGCACCAGTGCCCCTTGCCCGGGGAGCCCGGCGCGGCACCGGTGGTGGTTTTGGGATTGCTGGTTATCCAGGTGTTTTAGAGGAGCCGGCGATAAAACTTGAGACCAGGCCCGTAGAAAAACCAAGGGAGAAGGTAATTGAACGAAAAGCAAAGGAAGAAGTAAGTTCCCCTTTACCATCTGCTCCCCAAGGGTCAGCGATAATTGTTTCCGGTCCAATCAGTGAAAGAAAGATTCTCCGTAAGGTTTTACCCCGGTATCCGGATTGGGCATTAAAGAAGGGAATATCCGGGACAATTGTCATTCGGCTCTGGGTAACACCAGAAGGTGATGTGCGGGAGAATATGGAAGTGGTTGAAAGTTCTGGTTATCCGGATTTAGACCGCTCGGTCTTAACCGCACTCGCCGGTTGGAAATTTGCTCCTTTACCAGAAGATGTGAAAAAAGAGACCCAATGGGGATTGGTGACGATTCGTTTTGAATTACTATGATTAAAAATTTGAAGGGCAAAATCCCAATTGAGATTTTTTTTGCCCTTTATCTTTTTGGTTTTATCTTCCTTTCCGCTCAGACCCAAGATACCTTAAAGTCGGATACCACCAAGGCAAAAAGACCATACGAGATTGGTGAAGAAGTGATAAGGGGCGAGAAGCCTTATTTAATTACCGAAAGGAAAATCTTTGCCGCACCCCGTTTTAATCCTTTTCTTTTAATTGAGGAGCGGCTTAAGCCCGCTGGTTATATCTATGACGAGAAGTTATACTACACGATTGATTCTTTAACAATTCCTTCCCTTTTTATTAGTTCTAACTATTTACGAGTGCCGGTGAAAAAAAGATTTATCTATGGTGATGTCTTAATTCTCTTCCCCCACTTTGAGCGGACGGTTACTTCTTGGCGTTTAATAATTTTTGATAGTCAGGGGGAAGAAGTAAAAAGGATGGAAAAGAGAGGTATGCCACCGGCGACAGTAATCTGGGATGGTCGGAAGAATACCGGGGAGGTAATAACTCCGGGCGAAATTTACTCTTTTTCCTTCTCCGCTTACGATGCTATCGGCAACGAAACAAAGATTTTTGGCGAACCGCTAAAAATCCCCGGGATTTTTTACGAAGAGAAAGGGGAAAAGATTATCGCCATTGCTGCTCGGGAGGTATTCCAGGAAGGAGGGCAGGAACTTACTCCCCAGGCGAAGGAGATATTAGACGAAGCCGCTAATTTGGTTAAAGAAAATTTCAAAAAGGAGATTACCTGTTTTGTTTATTCTCATAAAGAAGAACTCCTTCCGGGTTGGGTAGAGATTATGGAAAAGGAATTGCAGAAAAGAATCCTTCTACCAAAAGGGGCAATTGCTACTACTCCCCGTTTTTTACCCGGACTCGCCCCGAAATATTCCAAGATTGAAATAATCATTAACTAAAGCAAAAATCGTGCCAAAGTAAAAGATTTAGCCAAATCCCAATAAAAATTTAGTGTCACCAATTGGGGGGTATTTCCGTTATTTATTAGATAGGGGTATTGGGTTCTAATCCCAGCCCTTAAAAATAACTGAAAATGGAGTTAAATCGCTCGCCTTTGGCGAAGTCTCGCCTCAAAGAGGTGGATAAGACTTTTATAATTATCAGAAGAGAGATTGAGGAGGTGTTATCGGATAGTTAGCACTTAACAAAAATGGCATTAAATCATAGAACCTTTATCAAACAGGAGGGGTTTATCTTTATAAAAAGGGGTGAGGTATACAGGGGATGGTATCGGGGATTTAATAGGAGGTCTTATTATAAGTCTAATAATTAGTTAAATAGTTAGCCTAATCTCAGACTTAATCCCAAATCCCATTAAAAGCCTAACCTTCGGGCTAATAAGAAGAGTAAATGGGAGTTTAATTCGAAGGGTAATTAGAAGTTTAACCGAAAGTCTAATTAAAAGTCTAATTGATAGGTTAACCGAAAGCCTAACCGCCCATCAGATAAGAAGGCGCTTCCCTGGGATTAGGTATTGATTTTATCCGAAACCGTTTTATAATTCTCTAAATGAGAAAGTTATATCTCTTTTCCTTTGGGAAGGAAGGGGCAACGAGAAGACTCTTGTCAGATGCCCTATCCCTTTTGGAAAAGGGGGAAAATCGGGATTATTCTGAGATCCTGTATTTGGCACCTACACCCCGAAAGGCAAGGGAGGCGATAAAAATTTTTATCTCCCTTTTACCGGATACTTCTTTTGCCTTTATCCCACCCCGGTTTTTAACGATAAAGACCTTAGCCCAAGAGATATACTCTTCTTTTGCGGAGAAGGTATTTCTGCCCGATTCCTTAAAACCCGTCTTTCTTAAAAGTTTAATTAAAGGAAACTTCTCTCTTAGCTATTACTATCACATCGGAGAATTGATTAAAGACTTAAAATCTGCCAATCTGATGGGAGAATGGGAGAAGACCAAAGGGTTAATCCAAAATAATTTGGCTCCCTTTTCGCCAAAGCGACTGAGGATGGAAGAGGTATTTGCGATAATAGAAAGATACGAGAAAGGTCTTAAAGAGAAGTCCTTTGCCGATTCCGAGGATATACTAAAAGAGTTAACAATCTATTTGAAAGAGAGGAAGAGAAGAAAAGGAGTTCTGGTCCTGGACGGGTTTATGGATTTGACGAAGTTAGAAGAGGAATTCTTATCCGCCTTAATCAACAACTTTGAGCATATCTTCGCCTTAGCCTATTTTGATACCCGCTTTCCCGAGAGCTATTCCCTGCCTAAGGAGTTTGTCGACTTCATCTCTTCCTTAGGAGGATTTGAGGCAATAGAAGAGACAGAAGATGATAGTTTTTTAGAGCGGGAGAAGATGGATTTCTTTGAGTTCCCTTCCCGAGAAGAGGAGGTGGAAGGGATTGCCCAAAAGATAAAAAAGTTATTTAGTGAAGGGAAGTTATCCCTTTCCCAGACGATTGTCACCTTTCCCGATTTAAGTAGTTATGCCCCAATTGTCCAAAGGGTCTTTAAGAAGTATAAAATCCCTTTCACCCTTTATCCCCAGCGCTCCCTTCTTGCCTCGCCGGTGGTGCTGCCGGTAATTAATCTATTAAGGGCGGTGGTTGATGACT
The DNA here is from genome assembly GCA_039802085.1 of Caldifarciminota bacterium. Taxonomy (GTDB): domain Bacteria; phylum Hydrothermota; class Tepidihabitantia; order Tepidihabitantales; family JBDRVQ01; genus JBDRVQ01. The sequence continues at coordinate 7,939 of JBDRVU010000020.1, read as the reverse complement.
ATCCCTTTTTGCCAACGATAACTTGCCTCACCTCTCCTTTCTTTTCCCGGCTCAATGCCAGGACCAGGGATTTTGTCTCTTATTATGCCCGGCAGGCGAAAATTATCAAAGGAGAATTTAGTTGGCGGAATTTGGTCCGGGATTTGATTAAAGAATATAAAGAGAAGAAAGGGAAAAAGTCTTCCTTTCCCGGTATCTTCCAAGTAGAAAGGGATATAAATCTCTTCCTTTCTGTGAGCGCTACCCTAAAAAGGGGGAAAGGGAAGATTACCGATTTTCTCTTCCTTCTCTCCTCTGTCCTTAAAGAGTTGGGTTGGCCCGGAGAATTATCCGCCTCTTTGAGGCGAGACTTCGCCAAAGGCGAGAAGGAGGAGTTAGAACTCTGGGAAGATAAAAAAGAGTTAGTTTCTATCTTTCAGCGTTTAAATTTTTTGTGGGAAACCGAATGTGACCTACCAGAATTTTTAGAGATTTTAGAGACAATTCTCAAATATCACCCTATTATTCCGGAGCCGGAGGAGAAAGGGGTGAGAGTTTTAGGGCTATTGGAAACGAAGGGCTTGACGGCAAAACATATCTTCTTCGGTGGTCTCTGTGAGGGAAGTCTCCCTTCCCCTTTAAGGCGCGACCCATTTTTACCCGATTGGCTCAGGGAAAAATTAAATCTTTTGCATTTAGAAAGACACCAGAAATGGCAGAGACTTCATTTCTTCCGAGTTTTGCGGTCCGCCCAAGAGATTTATCTCTCCTATCCCCGACAGGAAGGTGATAGACTATTTCTCCCTTCTCCCTTCTTAGAAGGAGAACCGGTTTGGGCAAAAAAGGAGAAGATAATCTTTACCGAAGAAGAGAGACAACGTCTTTTGGGAGAGGAGAGAGATTTTTCTTCAGAGGGGGTTGATTTCTCTACCGACCGAGAAGCGAAAAGGGTTTTGAAAAGAAGGTTTTATCCTTATGTGCATGTGACCGAAATTGAGAGGATGAGAAGATGTCCTTACAACTTCTATTTGGAAAATATCTTAGGATTGGTAATAGAAGAAGAGACGAAATTTGAGATTGAACCTCAGGAATGGGGAGAATTGGCGCATCAGGTTTTAGAAAAACTCTATTCAGGAAAAGAATTTATTCCCTTAGAGGAGATACCGAAAAGGGTGGAAAAGATTCTCTCTTCCCTCCTTGCCCAGAGTGCCATTCCTCTCTTTTGGCAGGATGTGGCAAAGAAGATTTTTGAAAAGATTTTACCCAACTTCTTAGAGATGGAAAAAGAACTAAGGGAAAAAGGGTATTATCCGGAAAGGATTGAGGAGCGGGTGAAAGGGGATTTCCTCTTTGGGATTAATCTCTACGGCAAGATTGACCGGATTGATAAAAACCAAGATAATAGATATCTAATTTTAGATTACAAAACTGGGGGCACGGATATTTATCCCGGAGACATTGAGAAGGGGAAGCATCTCCAACTCCCCCTCTATTCCCTCCTCCTGCGGCGAAAGGGTTTAGCGGTAAGTGGGTTTGCCCTATATTCCTTTAAGGAGAAGAAGGTGAAATGGCTAGCCAAGGATGAGGCTGATTGCCAGGAAAAAGAAAAATTGGCAAAAAAATTTGCCCAAGAAGTACTCCAAGAGGCACTACAGGGAATTTTTCCCGCGGCGCCAGCCGATGAAGGAGTCTGTCGATTTTGTCCTTATTCCTTTCTCTGTGCTCAGGAATAGAAATGGCAGAAGAACTTCTCACGACCTTAGTCCGCTCGCCAGCGGGTTCGGGTAAGACCGAACGTTTAGCCCGAAGGTACATCGCCTTACTAAAGAAGGGTATTCCACCCGAAAGAATTTTAACCATCACCTTTACCGAAAAAGCCGCGGCGGAGATGAAGGAGCGCATCTTCCGAATTCTCAAAAAGGAAGACCCAATTTTGGAGAGGAAGTTGAAGGAGAGTATCTTAAAGTTAAGAATCTCCACGATTGACTCTTTCTGCTTCTCTTTGATTCGGACCTTTTCCCCTTATTTAGAACTACCACCGGATTTGGAGGTAAATCCGGAAAGCGAAATTTTATGGATTCTCTCTTCTTATGATACCCTAATGGGCATCGCCCAAGAAAAAAATTCTCCGGATTATTCTCTTTTATCGGACTTGATTTCTGATGGTGGTTTTCGCGGCTGGCCCAACCTTCTTAAACTTTTTGAGGAATTATTCAAAAAACGGGTGACACTTCTTAGGCGGGCGACCGAGGAAGAAGAGATAGATATAGATAGTTATCTTTCCCAATTAGCGAAAATGGGTATTGATTTACCACTGGAACCGGAGAAAGATAAGGTGGAGTCCCTCTTTTTATTATTAGACAAAAATCGGCATCTCTTTCTTACCAAGGAGGGTAAGGCAAGGAAGGCAAAGAAAGGGGAAGGAATTGACTATGAGAGATTGAAAGAGTTTTATATCCTCTTGGCAAAGAAATACTACCAAAGGTATTTTGAGAAGATTCTCTCCCTCTTCCAAAACCGCTTCTTGGCGGAATATAAAGAAAAGAAACACCGAAAGGGGATTTTAGACTTTCCCGATTTGGAGTTTTTGGTCTTTGACCTTTTGACCAATTTTCCGGAATGGCAGAATATCCTTTATCTCTTTGACCAACATACTGACCACATCTTGGTGGATGAGTTTCAGGATACTTCCTTCTTACAGTGGGCAATTATTGATAAATTGACCGAGGAGTGGCGGAGCGGTTGGGGGGCGAAGCGGGAGAGAGAAATTGAACCAACTTTGTTTTTAGTTGGCGATGAGAAACAGTCAATCTACTTTTTCCGCAATGCCCAATCCGAAATCTTTGCCCGAGCCAGAGAGAAATTGTTAGTTTATTTGGGAGATAAGTTCCGCGAGGAGACGGTTAAGGATAATTACCGGAGTCTTAATGCCATTATTGAATTTACCAACTACTTCTTCTCCCGACTTTTTATTGGTGGGGAAGGGAAGCCATTTTGGCAGACCCCTTATTCTGAATTTATCGGCCGGCGGCAAAATGCCGCGACCGGAAAAGTAGAGATAATTTTAGACGAAAAAGAGGGGAATATGCCCGAAAGGAGAAGACGCGAGGCGGAGATTATCGCCCAGCGGATTAAAACCCTTTTGGGAGAGGAGATTGTTTTTGATCGGGAGGAGAAACCGATTCCGGCCAGTTATGAGCATTTTGCCATCCTCTTACGGCGACGAACCCATCTCTCCCTTTACGAAAAAGCCTTAAAGGATGCTTCTGTCCCTTATCTGGTAGTCAAAGGGGTTGGTTTCTATCAAGAGACGGAGGTGCAACTCCTTTGCGCCTTAGTTAACTTTTTAGTAGAACCAACCGACAATTTTAGTCTCTACCTCATCTTAAAGTTTCTCTTCTCTTTATCCGAGAAGGAGATTCTCCTTCTCGGCAATCGGCCGGGGGATTGTCTCTACCAAAAAATAGAAAAGGAGAGGAAAGAGATTGCGGAAGAACTCGCTTCTTACCGGGAAAAGATTTTTAAACTTCCCATTTCCCTTCTCTTAGAAGAGATTCTCAATCGGCGCGGCGTTTGGGGCCTCTTCCCTTCGGACCAACAGTATTACAATATGAAGAAATTTATCCGGATCTGTGAGGAGTTAGAATGGAAAGGAAAATCTCTTTGGGAAATAAAAGACTATTTAGCAAGAGCAAAGGAGAACACCGATGAGCCGAAAGCGGATGTCTCTTGGGAAGGGATAAAGGCGGTGCGGATTATGACGGTCCACGCGGCGAAAGGGTTAGAATTTCCGATTATCTTCTTTGCCGGTCTGGACGAAAATTTACTCTCCTACCCGCGGAAGGAAGATTTTATCATGGAAGAGGGAGAAAAAGGGATTTCTCTCCTTTACCTGCCAGAAAAGAATTTCCAAAAAGAAGAACCCCTCTTTCAGGAAAGGAAAGAGAAGCAATTGGAGGAGGAGAAGAGGATATTTTATGTTGCCTGCACCCGAGCCCGGGATTACCTTATTCTCACCGGAATTCTTTCGGATAAGAATGCCCGTTCTCGTTTGGAGTGGCTTCAGGATGTCTTTTCTCTGAAATGGCAGGAAGGCAGGATTTCTTCTCCGGTGGAATTGCCGGGTTTAGAATTCCTTTCCGGAGAAGAAGTCTTCTCATTAGCCAAGAAAAAAGAAGAAGAAAAAGTAGAGATGGCAAAAGAAGCGGTGAAGACCTATCCCCTATTACTTTCGGAAATCGGCGAGAGGGAAAGGGTCATTAAGCCGGTAACCAAAGAAACTAATGAGGATTTACGCCGCCACGGCGAAGGGGCAATCCTTTTTGGCGAGGTGATGCATAAGATATTGGAAAGGATTGCCCGGGGAAACTTGGTTTGGCAGAAAAAGGCGGTATCCCAGATGAGTGAGAGGCTTTTTCTATTGTCCGGGGTCTCAAAAGAAGAGATAAAAATCTGGGTGCGGGGAATTTTAAGGCAATTGGCGGTTTTAGAAAAGTCAGGATTGAAAGAGATTATTCTACCGCAGGAGGGAGGTTATGCGGAATTGCCCTTCCTTCTGATGGATGGCGATTTTATCTATCAGGGAAGGATTGACCGGGTGATTGTCCGGAAAGAGGAAGTGGCGGTCTATGACTACAAAACCTATCGGGTAAAAGAAGAAGAGATTCCCTTCCTTCTTGATTTTTACGAGCGGGAGCAGATGGCGATTTACCGGAAAGCGGTTTCTTTTCTCTTCCCCGGGAAAAAGGTGCTCAGTTATTTAATCTTTACTGCTTTAGGGAGAATCTTCTCCCTACCCTCTGAGCCAAAATCGGTTTCTTGACGGAGGGAGATTTTCCCTTAATATTAAGCGATGAGTAATTTTTTCCTGAAGGATTTTTCCCTAAAGGTTTTTGCCCTAATTTTATCTTTGATCATCTGGTTTTTTGCTACTTTGGAACGGAATTATGTTGTGTCCCGACGATTGCCTATCAGATTTAAGGAACTATCACCACTGAAGGTTATCTCTTACCAATCAACGGAATTCGTTGATTTGATTTTAGAAGGCAAAGGAAGAAATTTTCTCCTTTGGCGAAGAAGCGATCTCTCTTATGATATTTCGTTAGAAGAGATAAGATTAGGAAGGCAAAGGGTTAAGTTTAAGGCGGAGGATTTAAATTTGGGGGAAGGACTAAGGGTCGTGGGGTTTCGACCAGAATACTTTGATTTTGAGATTGACAATTTAGGGGAAAAACCAGTGGGGATAAAAATCTCCTGGCAGGGAGAGATGACCGAAGGTTTTTTCTTAACCGACTGGGAAGTCTTAGATACAGTTTTGCTCTTTGGTCCGAAAGGAGAATTGCCTTTTATTAGCTTCCTTTCTACGGAGCCTTTTTCCTTAAAAGGGATTAAGAAATCAGCAGTGAAGGAATTGAAGGTTATCCCTCCGGATAAAAAGGGTTTTTGGGTTCAACCAGAAAAGATTCGGGTAAGGTTAACTGTGGAGCCAGAAACGACGGTAACGGTAGGAAAAGTTCTGGTTAAAATAGATAGGGGAGGGGTGAAGGTAGTCCCAAAGGAAGCGGAGATTACAATATCAGGCGCACCGTCTCGGCTTAGGGCGATAAAAGAAGAAGAAATAAAGGTCTTATTGACGGTTGATACTCTGAAACCAGGGGTTTACTATCTCCCCGCCCAGATATTCCTCCCTTCGGGTGTTTCCTTTAAGAGATGTGAGCCGGATAAGTTTCAGGTGGAGATAAGATAGATGTATATCTTAGGGATTGAGACCTCTTGTGATGAGACCTGTGCAGCGGTTTTGCGGGATGGAAGAGAAATACTTTCTAATATTGTCTCCTCCCAATATCTCCATTCCCGCTACGGTGGGGTAATACCAGAAGTGGCTTCCCGGGCGCACATTAAACATTTAGTACCGATTGTAGAAACCGCGCTGGCAGTCGCCAGGATTGACTTTTCGGAAATTGAGCTTGTCGCCGCCACTTATGGACCGGGACTTATTGGTTCCCTTCTGGTTGGACTCTCCTTTGCCAAGGGTTTATCTTTGAGCCTTAATAAGCCGTTTGTGGGAGTGAACCACATTGAAGGTCATATCTTTTCTTCCCTCCTCGCCTATCAGGAAATTAAGCCCCCTTTCCTTTCTTTAATAATTTCCGGTGGCCATACAGAACTTTATTTCGTAGAAGAGATTGGTAAATATAAACTATTAGGGATGACTTTGGATGATGCCGGCGGTGAGGCATTTGACAAGGTGGGGAAGTTGTTAGGTTTTCCTTATCCCGCGGGATTTAAGATTGAAGAGATGGCAAAAAAGGGAAAGAGGACAGTTAAATTTCCTATCCCCCAAGTGGCGGGGGCAAACTTTAGTTTCTCTGGTTTGAAGACCGCGGTCTTATATTTTTTGAAAGATAATCCCAACTATCCGAAGGAAGATATCGCTCATTCCTTCCAAGAAGTCGTTTTTGATTTCGTAGAGGAGAAGATAATCTTTGCAGTCAAAGAATGTTCTTTAAGGGTAATGACCATCTCTGGTGGGGTGACGGCGAATGGGAGGTTAAGAGAGCGGTTGGCACAATTAGGAAGAAAAGAGGGGATAAAATTTTACATCCCACCCCTTTCTCTTTGCACGGACAACGCGGCAATGATTGCCGCTTGTGGTTATGAACGATTTAAGAAATTTGGACCGGCTAATTTGGATTTGCCGGCAAAGGCAAATGAGATTTTAGAGGAATCGGAAATTTATCAGGAAGTTTAGAAAATTTTTTCTCCGAATAAAATTCTTACGGATTAACTTCGGAGACGCGCTTGGGCGGTAGGGATTTTGACTTTTTTTGCGTTTTTATTAGAATTGGTGGTGCCGAAAAGGTGGCTCGTTTTTATTATTTTCCTTTTTACTCTCTTTCTTCTTCTTTTGGCTTTTCTGCGGGTGATTGATGCTGATGAGTTAGCTTTTCTAACCGCGGCTTATGAGACATTAAAAGGAAAAGTTTGCTATCGAGATTTCTTTCTTCCTCAGATGCCTCTCTCTTTTCTCTATCTTTTGCCTTTTGCCGATTGGGGGATGACTGGTTTCTTTTTTGGCCGGGTATTAAATATTTTTTTAGGCATTATCTTTGGTTTTTTCCTTTTTAAGTATTTCCTTCTCCGGATTGGGCAAGAGAAAAGAGATATGATTTTAGGTGGTGTCATATTTATCACCTTTTTTTATTTTGCCAATGGTTTAATCCTCTCTTGGGTTCCGGTTAATAAACCACATATCTTGGTGAATATCTTTAATTTTCTTTCCCTCGTCTTTCTTTATCAAGGGCTTTATTTTTTTTCGGGAATTTTTTTGGGACTGGCGGGAGAAACCCGGGCGATATTTTTGCTCTTCCTGCCAATTTATCTATATTATATCTACCGTTTTCAGGATAGGAAGAAGATTGGTCAGTTCCTTTTTGGTTTTTTTCTACCCCAAATAATCGGTCTTTATTATTTTCTCCAATCACCAAAAAACTTCTTTCTTGATAACATCTATTATCATTTAGTTCGAGGCGACATCGGCAGTGTTGAGGTCTTACCCCGGCTTTTCAGCGACGAGGTCCTTTTCGGTCGTTTCTTCACATTGGTCAAGGTTTTCATCCTGCCCCAGAATCTCCTTCTTTTACTTTTAGTCATTGGTGGTTTTTTTTCTTATAAAAAAAATTGGCGGGAATACCACTTTGAGTTCTTTGCTTTCATTTTGGGAGTTTTGACATTTTTCCTGTATTACCTCGTTGTTGCCCCAGCCCACTTCCAATATTTCATCCAGGTTTTACCCTATCTTTTTATCTTCGTTCTCCCCTTTTTCGCGAATAAAGTTTGGAAGTTTTATTCTTCTTATTCAAGGCAAAGAATGATTAGATTTGCTTTGAATATTGTCATCTTATTTTACCTTTTGGGTTCAATCTTTACTATCTATAACTATGCCTCCGGGATTCATACC
>JBDRVU010000019.1:0-13152 GCA_039802085.1 Caldifarciminota bacterium | reverse complement strand
GGAATTGGGGGTGGGCTATGAGATATAAAATAGCATCCTATCTTTTAATATTTCTATCTTTCTTTTCCTGTTCTGATGATTTCCTCCTCCAGCGGGCTGGTTCGGATTATTTTCCCTTGGAGAAAGGGATGTTATGGACCTACGGTGTAAATGGGGAATCAATTTATGTGGAAGTTTTTGGCGATAGTAATGTCTATGACTATTTTGCCACAGTGGTGAATCGCAATTTTACCGAGGAATACTGGATTAAAAGGAAGGATGAGGTGAAAAAATTTATCGCCTTTTGCGATACTTTAATCTATTTTACCGGAGATACCATTGAGATGGGTTATAAGTTAATCTATAAATTTCCCTTAGTAAATAATGCGACCTGGGAAGAGAAGGAGATAGATACTGTGGTTATCGCTGGCGATTCCTTCCAACATCTTTATACCCTAAAAGGAATTTGCTCTTATGCCGGAACAACTAATTCCTATTTTGATTGCTATAAGATAGAATTTTTTGAAGAGAGGGAGTTAATCAACCTTCGTGATACCACAGAAAGGTATCTATTTCCTCGTTCTTGGTTAGAGTTTTTGGCACCGGATATCGGAGTGGTGAAAAGGGAAGAAGACGAGAGGATAGAACTTCTCGTTTCCTTTAAGAAATAGGAATTATTTTGGTATGGATATCTTTAGGAATAAGGAGAGCAAATGAACAAATATACCAAAACCATAAGATGCTTTATCTGGGTCCTTTTTCTTACATTTTTAACCTGCCAAAAAGATGAAGGCACGGGATCCCGGGAGATTAAGTGGCAATTTACTGGCGTCAGTTTCCTGAATTCACCCGCGCTCGGTTCAGACGGAACAATCTATGCATTCGGCGATAATGATACACTTTATGCATTAAATCCGGATGGCAGTGTAAAATGGCGTTACGGCATTCCGGATACAATCTGGTACCATCCCTCAAATATATTTGTTTCACCGGTGATTGCCCCGGATGGAACTATCTATCTTTTTGCCGTGGATGGAAATCTATATTCATTAGGTAATAATGGTAATTTAAAATGGAAAAAGGCGATCAGAACTTCCTTTCCAACCATTTATGGCACACCGGCATTGAGTGCTACCGGTATAATCTATGTTTATGCACCTGAATCATTATTAGCTATATCTCCCTTAGGTAATACGGAGTGGGCTGCGTATGTTGGCGGCGGCTCTTGTATTACCTTTCCTGTGGTAGGTAAAGATGGCACGATTTATATTGGGGCAGACCGTGATTTGGTTGCGTTAAATCAAGACGGAAGTCTCAAATGGTCAGTGGATATGTCACCTGCTATCTATACTGCCGACCGTTTGGCAATAGGAGGAGATAACACAGTCTATGTCTTCGGAACCGGCAATAATGATGCCGGGAATCTTCTCGCCTATGATAAAGATGGAAATTTCCAATGGATGTGCACCCTTATTGATAGCGATTGTGTTAGTGTTGGAACACCGGTCATCGGGACCGATGGCACCATATATATAGGTGTTGCCACAAGTTCAACGGAAGGATGGTTATGCGCTGTGAGTCCGGAAGGCGAATTGAAATGGAAAAAAGAGAGCGCAGGACTCCTCCAGCAGGCGTACGACCTTGCGATTGACGATAAAGGAATAATTTACACCGTTGATGGTGCGTATAAATCTGACGGTACCCTTGACTGGAGGTATCCAGTTTCACCGGTGCCAATAATCGCACCCGGTTCTCCGGCAATCGGTTCTGACGGAACAATCTACCTCTGTAGTACCACAGGGTTATTTGCCTTTAAAGGAACATCACCAGGACTCGCAAATTCACCTTGGCCCAGATCCAGGCACGATAACCGCAATTCTAGCAATGCATCTGGATCAGATTAATTACGCGATGGAAAAAAGAATTTGCTCAAAAATTATTCATTAATCTTCTAAAAAGAAAGACTGAGAGAAAGTGGAGTGGGTAACCGCACCCCTCAGGATGCGGAAGCACATTTATAAGTAGGCTGAAACTTGCCGCTACCGTTTTCGAGGTCATAACAAAACCTCTCTCCAACCACAAAAAATTGATCTTGATTGACAAACCTTAAACTTTGAGTATAATTTCGCGATGAAAACCAATAAAGTTAGGGTTTTGGAAAAAACTAAACGAACAGTCTTAATTAAGGATATAAGTCAATTATTAACAATTAGGGAAAAATCTTTGGGAATAATTGAGGATGCCTTTCTTTTGATTAAAGATGGTAAGATATTTTCTTATGGGAGAAAAGAGAAATTTCCCAGAAACGAAAAAATAAAAACGATCTCCGCGAAAAATTCCGTGGTTCTTCCGGGCTTTGTTGACTGCCACACCCATCTGGTCTTCGCCGGAACTAGGGAGAAGGAATTGGCGGCGAGATTTCTAGGAAAAAGTTATAAAGAGATTACCGAGAAGAAGGAAGGGGGAATTCTCTATACCGTAGAAAAGACCAGAAGTAGTTCCTTTGCCGAACTTTTGTCAAAAGCAAAAGAGCGGATAAAAGAATGTATCAAATGGGGAACAACCACTGTGGAGATAAAATCCGGCTACGGATTGGATACGGAAAATGAGTTGAAGATTTTAAGGGTGATTAAACATTTACAAAGGGAAGAAGATATTACAATTTTGCCCACTTTTTTGGGAGCCCATTTTATTCCACCGGAGAAAAAGAAGAAAGATTATATTAAAGAGATCTTAGAAGAAATGCTTCCGAAAGTAGCAAAAGAGAAATTAGCGGTCTTTTGCGATGTCTTTTGTGAAAGATTGGTCTTTAATCCTAAGGAGGCGGAGAGGATACTGCAAGCGGGAAAGAGATACGGACTTTTACCTAAAATTCATGCCGATGAGTTAGAAAGATCCGGAGGCACCGAAGTTGGGGTGAAGGTGGGGGCAGTCTCCTGTGAGCATCTCGTTTACCCTTCAAAAAAGGGTTTAGAAGGGATGGCAAAAAAGAAGATAGTGGCGGTTTTATTACCAAGCACTTCTTTATTTTTAGGAACAGAGGCGAAGCCACCAATCAAAGAGATGAAAAGATTGGGCATTCCTCTGGCTCTGGGAAGTGATTTCAATCCAGGGACCTCACCTTTGAATAAGATGCCCATCGTTATCGCCTTAGCCACCTTTTTATATCACCTAACGACGGAGGAGGCGATAATCGGCGCAACCTTAAATTCCGCTAAAGCGCTAAAGTTAGAAAAAAGGGTTGGCTCCATTGAAAAAGGCAAGGATGGGGATATTCTGATTCTTAATGTTCCAGATTATCGGTTTTTATTTTATAATTTTGGTGATAATCCAGTAAAAGTGGTGATAAAAAGGGGTAAGATAATAAGTGGGTAAGCGGATTCTCTTTCTCATTTCTGATACCGGTGGTACCCATCGGAGTGCGGCTCAGGCTCTAAGTGAGGTATTTAAGGAAAAGTATGGTTTTGAGTGTCTCCTCCCGGATTTCTTTAAGGAAGGGACAAAACCACCGTTTAGGAAATTCCCGGAATTTTACGCCGATATGACCAAGAGAAATGATTACTTTTACGCCCTTCTCTGGTACGGCATTTATCCCGAATTCTTTTACCGATTTTTGAATCGGATTGTTGAATTTTTTTCGCCGCAGGGATTGCATGATTTTTACGAGAAGTATAGTCCTTTCCACTGCGTCATTTCCTGCCATGCCCTTTTTAACCATTTTCCCCTATTGGCATTAAGGAGATATGATTCTCACATCCCATTCTACATTGTGGTGGTTGATTTACTTTCGCTCCATACGGGCTGGTTTGCCAAAGAAGCGAATTTTACTTTTCTTCCCCTTCCGGAATGCGAACCGCTTTTCTTAAAAAAGGGTTTTCCAAAGGAGAGGTTAGGAGTTTGTGGCTTTCCGATTCGGAAAGAGTTTCTTCAAGCGGTTAATCGGGAAGAGTTGAGGAAGAAATTGAAAATTGGTAGGGAGAAAGTGATTTTAATTATTGGCGGGGGTGAAGGGGTCGGTCGGATTGGTGAGGTTGCCGAATTTTTGATAAAGAATACTAACTACGAGATTATCATTGTCACCGGTCGGAATCGGTTTTTATGGGAAAGTCTAAATAGAAAATACGACGAGGAGAGGGTTAAGGTATTCGGTTTTGTGAATAATATGCCGGAGATACTTTCTCTTGCTGACCTCTGCCTCACCAAGGCTGGTCCTGCCATAATTATGGAAGCGATTGCCAAAAGAGTTCCTTTAATTTTAATGGACTACACTTATGGCCAGGAGGCGAAGAATATCCAATGGGTAGAAAATAGAGAGATTGGTTTCTACGAGACAAAACCGAAGAATATTCTAAATCGGGCAAAAATGATTTTGGAGACCGAGTTAGGAGAAAAGATAAAAGAAAGGATGAGAAAGATTAAACACTTTAATGGGGCGGAGAGGATTTGCGCTCAAATTAAGGAGTTGCTCGGTTAATGGGAAAAAGATTTGCTAAGGGACAGAGAAAACATTTTGGTCTCTTCTGGCAATAGGTCTTACCCAATTTTACTAATAAGGCATGAAATTCGTTATAGATTTTAACTCTTTTTGGTAAATTTTCCTGAAAGAGTTTCTGGATTTCATCGTAAGACGTCTTCTCATTGATTAGGTTGTGGCGGAGAAGGATTCTTTTCGTGTAGGCATCAACAACGAAGAATGGTTTATTCAGGGCATAGAGTAAGATAGAATCCGCGGTCTCTTTCCCAATCCCTTTCACCCTCAGGAGTTCCTCTCTTAAAATCTCCCCTCTCTCTTTTGCCATTTTTTCTAAGTTTCCATTGTACCTTTGGCATAAGAATTTAACCAGTTCTTTTAGCCTTTTCGTTTTGATATTATAATAGCCAGCCGGTTTAATCAATTTGCTTAGAAAATTTTCTCTTACTTTATAAAGTTTTTCTATCTCTAAGAGGTTTTTCTCTTTTAAGTTTTTTATCGCCTTCTCTACATTTTGCCAGGAGGTATTTTGGGTTAAGACCGCCCCAACGATAATTTCCAATTTCGTCTCACCGGGCCACCAGTGCTGGGGTCCAAAATGGGCATAGAGGATTTGGTAAATTTTATAAATTGAGTTTTCTTTAGTTAGAGGCACTTAATGTTTATTGCACTCGGGCGGTTCTTTACCCAAGACAAAATATTCTTCTCTGGTTTCCGGACATCGGGGGTTGGCTAAAAGACCGGTCGCTTCGCATACACGTTTTAGGACAATACTATCTGGTGGGAGAAATTCTTCTTCGGGATAATCTTTTAGCGCCCCTTTCATAAATTCCGCCCAGATTGGACAGGCAACCACTCCCCCGGTTGCTCCTTGAAAAATGGTCTTCTTTTGGTCGTATCCGACCCAGACACCGCAACAGAGTTGGGGGGTAAAGCCAATAAACCAGGCATCAGTAAAGTCATCAGTTGTCCCGGTCTTCCCCGCCGCCTTTCTCTGAAACCCCAATCTTCGGGCTAAATAGCCGGTTCCTTCGTCTAAAACACTTTCCATCATTTTCGTAACCAAAAAGGCAGTTTGGGGAGAAATGACTTCCTGAGGACTGGGAAAGTTTTCTTCAATGATTCCTTCATCCGTTTCAATTCTTTTAATCAAGATTGGTTTCACCCGCTTGCCGTAACTAGCGAGGGTAGCAAAACTAAAAGTCATATCCCAGAGTGAGACCTCAGAAGAACCTAAGGCAATAGAGAGATAAGCCCGCAGCGGACTTTTAATTCCCAAGCGGTAGGCATAATCCCTCACCACTGTTGGTTTTAGCCTCTCGGTCAACTTCACCGCAATCACATTCCGGGAAAGGGCTAATGCCTTTCTTAAACTTGTTGGGCCAATATAATTCCGGTCGTAATTTTTCGGTTCGTAGGGTTCTTGGAGACCAGCGATTGGGATACTAATCGGGCCATCAACTTCAATCTGGGATGGAAAATAGCCATTATCAATCGCCGCGGTGAAGACAAATACCTTAAAAGCCGAACCCGCCTGCCGCAGCATTTGGGTTACCCGGTTGAATTGGCTATGGCGGAAGTCTCTTCCTCCAACCAATGCCCGGACATAACCAGTTCTTGGTTCAATGGCCAGAAGTGCTCCTTGCAAATAAGAAGGTCTACCCTCACCTATTTTATATCCCTCTTTTTTTACCCGAATTTTATACTTTTCCTCAATTTCCCGCAACTTTGTCTCTAAGGCGATATTAGCCTCTCGCTGCATTCTTAAATTGAGAGATGTGTAAATCTTCGCGCCACTTCGGTATAAGAAATCTTCACCATATTTATCTTCCAGATATAACCGAATCATCTCCATCGCATAAGGAGCTTCGTTGGCTATCCGCTGTCCAACTAGATTAGAAATGGGTGAAGAGACCGCTTTCTCATATTCTTCTTTTTTAATCTTCTTTTGCTTGAACAAAACCTTCAGGAAAAGGTTTCTCCTTTCTAATGCCTTATCCGGATTTTTCAGGGGGGAATAAGTTTCCGGTCTTTTCACCAAAGAGGCCAGAAGTGCCCCTTCACTCAAAGTTAAATCCTTTGCCTTCTTCCCGAAATAGAAATTAGCCGCTGCTTCAATGCCGTAGACCCCGTGTCCAAAGCAGACCTGATTGAGATACCTTTCTAAAATTTCGTCTTTCGTTTCGGAAATCTCTAATTTTATAGCTAAAATTGCTTCTTTCAATTTTCTTTTTAGACTCTTTTCAGGGGTTAAAAACATATTTCTGGCTAATTGTTGAGTGAGCGTCGATGCTCCCTGGCGAAAAGAAAAACTTTTTAAATTGTAAAATAGAGCGCCGAAGAGTCGAAGCAAATCAATTCCCCAATGGGAGTAGAACCTCTTATCCTCAACCGCGATGAAACAATCCCGAATGATTGGGGGAATCTCTTCCAAGGGGATAAATACCCTTTTCTCACCACCAAATTCATAAATTAGTTTGCCTTCATTATCAAATACCTTACTAACAAGCATTGGCTTATACCGTCTTATGTCTTCAACGGTTGGCAAATCTCTGGCTAATGTGAGATAAAGAGAAAAGATGGTTAAAAAGAAAAAAGAAAAGCCGCTAATTAATCCCCAAAACAAGAAACGTCTCATTTTTTACTGGCAATCAAGTTTCAATTTTTAAGTTCTGGGCAAAAAATTCCGTAATATCAAGAATTTTCATCTCTTCCTCTTTGCCTTTCACCTTTACCGCGTCTTCCAAGGTTGAAAGACAAAAGGGACAGGCAGTAAAAATTTTATTTATTCCCATCTTTAAGGCGGAATCGACTCTCTTTTCCGCCAAACGCTCTTTACTCTCCGATTCCATCCACATCCGACCACCACCACCTTCGCAACATAAAGAGTTTTCCCTTGTCCGGTCAAATTCCTTTAATTCTTTTAGTATAGTTTTTAATAATTCCCGCGGTGGGTCATAAATCTTATTCATTTTTCCTAAAAAGCAGGGGTCATGAAAAAGACCAATCTCCTCGGTCCTATTTATGCGGTTTTGCCATTTTTCCTTTTCGTTAAGAAGAAAGGTTGTGTAATGGGAGACCGGTAGAGCTAACTCATATTCACTTTTTAAGGCATTATAACAATGGGGGGAGATAGTGATAATCCCTTTTATCTTTATCCCCGCCATCGCCTGCGAATTTTTCTCTTTTAACTCATTAAATAGTCCGGTCTCACCCATTCTCTTTATCTCACTGCCACAGCAATTCTCTTCCTCTCCTAAAATCCCGAAATCAATTTTTAGCGCCGATAAGATTTTCGCCACACTTCTTGCCACTTCCTGCATTCTCGGGTCATAGGCATTAATACAACAGATGAAGAGGAGATAGTCGGCGCTTTCCCCTTTTTGCAAAACCCTTACCGGGAAATCAATTTTCTTCAACCAGTCGGTCCTCTTCTCTTTCGGCTTGCCGAAAGGGTTACCGTGGAGCAAAGTATTCTCCAAGGCTTTGACCAGTGATGCCTCTATCCTTCCCTTTTCCACGAAATTAGCCCGGGTCTCCAAAAGTAGATTCAACGGTTCGCAGGATTTTGGACAACGTTGATTACAAGTGGAACAGGTGGTACATTCCCAAATACCAATTTTCCCAGCATCACTTGGTAATGAGTTAGTGAGGAGGAAGGAATAGAGTATCTTTCGGATATTTAATTTTGACTTCATCGCTACCGGACAACCACCGGAACATCTTCCACACTGAATACAATTACCTAAAATTTTAGTATTCATAATACCTTCTTTAACTCCTCGGTTAAGAGGGGAACGATGGTGAATAAATCACCAACAATCCCATAATCACAAACCTTAAAGATATTCGCCTCTGGGTCCTTATTGATAGCAACAATTACCTTTGAGTTTATCATTCCCACTAGATGTTGAATTGCCCCGGAGATTCCGCAAGCAATGTAAAGCGTAGGGGCAACAGTCTTTCCGGTTTGACCGACCTGCGCGGAATGGTCGCGCCAACCAGCATCAACTGCGGCTCTTGATGCCCCAACTGCCCCTTTTAAGACCTGGGCGAGTTCTTCCAATAAGACAAAGTTCTCCGGTCCTTTCATTCCCCTGCCGCCGGAAACAATCACCTCCGCTTCGGTTACATCAATAAGACTTCTAACCTCGGCGAGTATTTCCCGCACCTTAATCCGAAAGTCTAGTTCGGAGACGGGCATCGGAACAATTCTTGGTTCCGTCTTTGCACATTCGGTGATGGTAATTGCCTTGGGACGGATTGAGAAGAATAAAGGACTTTTTCCAGTGATTTCTAAATCCTGATTCACCTTACCAGCAAAAATTGGCTTTTTTGCCAAAATTTTTCCTTCTTTTATCTCCAAAGAGACGATATCGGTGAGGCAGGGGGATGAATACCGGGCGGAAAGATAAGGAGCTAAATCCCGACCTTGGGAACTATGGGAAAAAAGGACAAGGGAAGGTTTCTTCTCATCAATTAAAGAAGAAAGAAGTTTGGCATAGGCGGTTAAAGAAAAATTTAATAAATTTTTATCTTCGTAGAGATAGATTTCGGAGACCCCGAAATTTTTCAGATAAAAAAAATCTTCTCCCTCAGCGCCGGAAATGACCCAAGCCGAAACTTCTTCCTTTAATTCTTTGCCTAAGCGATAGGCAAGGCAACTCAACTCGTAAGCACTCTTCTTTAACTTTCCGTCTTTCGTCTCACAAAAAATCAGAATCATAGCCAATTTTACTAAATTTTATTATAGTGTCAACAAAATACTTTTTGTCTCTTGCCAAAAGAGAAAAAATTATTATAATAAAAGGTTAAATTTAGGAGGAAAAATGGATATTGAAAGAGTAGGTGTCGTTGGTGCCGGCACGATGGGTGCCGGGATTGCCCAAGTATTTTCCTTTTATGGCTACAAAGCCATTCTCATTGACCTCGACCAAAAATTTCTGACGCGCGCTCTCACCGGGATTGAGGGAAGCTTAAAGCGAATGTTAGAAAAAGGAAAGATCTCCGAAGGTAAGTTAAAGGAGACGATGGCGAATATCACTCCGACTACTGATTATACCCAATTAAAAAATTGTCAGATCGTTGTGGAAGCGGTGGTGGAAGATGTTGACGCGAAAAAAGATGTCTTCAAAAGATTAGATTCAATCCTCCCCCCTTCTTCTCTCATCACCTCTAACACATCCACAATTTCCATCACCACCTTAGCGGCGGCTACTTCCCGGCCGGAGAAAGTCTGCGGCATGCACTTTATGAATCCCGTGCCGGTAATGCAGTTAGTGGAAGTGATTAAAGGTCTACAAACCTCAGAGGCAACAGTCCAAATTGTAGTTGATTTAGTCAAAAAACTGGAAAAGACACCGGTTGTTGTTAACGACTCCCCCGGGTTTGTTTCCAACCGGATCTTACTGCCGATGATCAACGAAGCAATCTATTGCCTCTACGAAGGAGTAGGAACAAAAGAAGCAATTGATACGGTTATGAAATTAGGTATGAATCACCCCATGGGACCACTCCAACTGGCTGATTTGATTGGTCTTGATATCTGCCTCGCCATACTCAATGTTCTCTATCAAGACCTGGGAGACCCAAAATATCGCCCCTGCCCTCTTTTGAAGAAAATGGTTGCCGCCGGTTATCTGGGCAGAAAAACCAAAAAGGGATTTTATGAATACGGATAAAAACTTTGAATATAAAATACAAATCTTGGAAGTTCACTTGAGTCCAATTCTCACCTTGGCCCGGTGGAAGATAACCGATGATACCGGAAAAGTTTATAAGGAATTTAAAGATATCACAAACTACCTTAATCAATTAGGAAAAGAAGGATGGGAATTAGTCAATTGTATCTCGGGTTCTGACCATCAAGGGACAATAACCAAAGTCTTGATGTTTTTCAAAAGGGAGAAAAAGAATGGCATTCAATCCGATTGACTTATCTCTTCTCCTTTTGGTCTCCACCGCGGCTGGCATCCAATTTCTACGTGGTAAAAATAATTTTTCCCTTCTTTTCTTTGAAACAGCAGCAATCATCGGTGCCGGTAAAATCGCCTACGATGCGGCAAAATTACATTATCCCTTTGCCCTTTTTTTCTTCCCTAGCCTCATCCTCTTTCTCATCCTGGCTCGGGTCTTCTCTGGTTTCTTCCCTTTTTCCTTGGGGGCATTTGATGTCATATTCAGTTTCTTCTTCGGTATCGTCTGGGGTTGGGCATTGGGCTTTGGTGTTATCCGTTCTCTATTTCCCTTAATCCAAAAAAATCCAACTTTTCTCCAAATGCTTGCCCGGTCCTGGATGGCCTCTCAAATTGTCTCTCTGGGATTCATCCGAGAATTTTTGGCACTTCTTGTCCAAGCGAAATACCATAACCTTCCCAGCAGATACTAAGGAGTATAAAATGCGCTCTTGACATTAAATAATATTTCCTTATAATAATTAAATATGAAAATATTTTTCTTTTTCTTTCTTTTTCTCATCTTCTCCTGTGCGCCACTCCAGTTAGTGACGCCGCCGACCTTCATCATCCGACCGGTAGAGAAAGAATTACCTGTAACAACCGCCAAATTTCTCGGTGAATTTCAAGTAACCTATTACTGGATAGTTAAAGAAGAAGATTACTCCGGGAAAAGGACAACCCCTCTCTATCTTTCTGACGGGAAACTCTTGGGTTATTTCCCCTATAAATTCGTCCGCGACTTTAAGATTGAATCTTGTGGCCAATTGAAAGATGGACGACTAATTAGTTGGTTAAAAAGACAACAACGAGTAAAAATTGTTGATAAATTTTTGGGAAATGGCTATTTTCTTACCCCCCTTAAATCTCTGGCTTCTGACCCTAATGTCCTCCCTCTTGGCTTGCGGGTATTCATTCCCTCAATCTGTAAAATGAAAATTGGAGAAAAGGTTCACTCCGGTATTTTTTATACCCATGACATTGGGTCAAAAATTATTGGTAAAAAGATTGATATATTTGTCGGCGAAAAGGAGAACATCAAATATTTTTCTTCCGTGAATATTAAAAGTGGTCAAAAGGTTGAACTTTACCTTTTAGAGTAAGAGAAAAATTTATCATCATTTCCGGTGGGGACGCAGAATATCATTAGGAACTCTCATTTCTTGAAATAAGGCGCGCCGTTTTTTTTCGTCCGCGACTAAAAGAATCTCCTCTAACTTTTCCCGCCACCACTTTTGACTTACCGCCTCTAAAGTAAGAAATTTAATATCCAGCTGCCTTTTTAGGAGAGAAATCAGATTTTGAAAATCCCTAACAGAATAATCAGTAAAATATTTTGCTTCTGGAACAATCCGATGAAAGAAGAGAATAGTAAAGCGATGCCTCTTTACATATTGCAAAATTTCTTCTGCTTTGGTTCCCCTCCGCACCTCCCGCGCCGGAAGGCGATAGGGCGAAAAAAAATTCACCTCCCCCCAACCAACCGAACGTCCCAAAAGGTACCCGCTAAGAGAAAGAAATGGTAAAACATCTTGGTCATACCGACCATAAGGGTAAATAAATATTTTTACCTCTTTTTGAAAAATTGATTCCAACTCTTTTTTGGAGTGGTAGACCTCTTCCCAAAGTGTCGCGGAGTCCAATTTTGTCAAATGGCGATGAGTACGGGAATGACTGGCAATCTCGCAACCCGCAGCGAGCATCTCTTTAATCTCCGGGATTGTTAAATAGGAGTAAGGAGAAAAATTGCGTCGAGACCAAGAAAGGGTTTTAGTGATTATCCCAATAGTGAAGGGAATTTTTTCTTGTTTAAGAATTGGGTAGGCATATTTATAAACCGCATAATAACCATCATCAAAATTTATCGCCACATAATTGGTATCGCCAAAAGCGAAAGGCAAAAAAAGGATGGGAAACAAAAATGGAAAAGAAAAAAACTTCAAAAATCAAACCTGACCTTTTTTAATTTCTGGAGGTAAGAATCCGGGATCCGAACCTTCCCAATCAATATCTCACCTTTTCTGCCGCCGTGACAATCAGAACCACCGGTAACCAAAAGGTCTTCCTCCTTCGCTATCATCAAAAGGGATTGAATCTTAATTAGATTGTGTTCGGGATGCCAAACCTCAATTCCCATTATCCCGGATTTTATCGCCTCCGGAAGAATTTTCTCTCCGGGATAGGTTCCTGGATGTGCCAAAATTGGCACCCCTTGATATCTCTTGATTAAAGCAATCCCTTCGCGCAAACCAATTTCCATCTTTGGCACATAAGCCGGACAGTGGTAGCCAATAAATTTCATAAAGGCTTCATTGAGGTCCCTGACATATCCATCCTCTACCAAAATCTGAGCGATATGAGGTCTTCCAACACTTCCACCCGCAGCAACCGCCAAAACCCTCTCCATCTCTATCTTTATTCCTTGATTAGACAATTTCCCAATTATCTTCTTCGCTCTTTCCAATCTCTGTTTCTGCACCTTCTCCAAAAAAGAGAGAAGTTCCGAATTGTGATAATCAATGAAGTAAGCGAGGATATGAATATCAATATTATCAAAAAGACAACTTAACTCAACACAAGGCACTACTTCTATCCCTAAAACCTCTCCTGCCTTCTTTGCCGGTTCAATCCCGCCGACCGCATCGTGGTCGGCAATGGCGATGGCAGAAAGATTTAATTCCTTTGCCTTCTTCACCACCTCCTCGGGGGTTAAAAGACCATCGGAATAGGTGGTGTGGATGTGTAAAT
>JBDRVU010000018.1:0-13345 GCA_039802085.1 Caldifarciminota bacterium | reverse complement strand
CCCTCTGGGTTATTCTTCCTTCTTTCAAAGTGATAAGAAGTTGGCCAAGATTTCTTGGTAAAATCTTAAATTGGGAGATAGTAATATTCTCTTCGTTTAAGATTCGGGCAACTTCGTTAATTACCCAAAAGGCGGATAGACGAATAAAATCCGGGGAAAAATCCTTTGTCTCCGCAATCATTTGTTCAAAATAGTCTGCCATCTCTTTCTCTCGGACTAAAATCTTTACCTCCTTTTCTGATAGGTGATAATTGGTAATAAATCGCTGCTTCTTTTCCGCCGGCAACTCCGGCAAATTGCTTTTAATTTCTATTATCTCTTCCTCTTTTATCACTAATGGTGGCAAATCCGGCTCTGGAAAGTAACGATAGTCTTCTGCTTCTTCCTTTTCTCGCATAGGTTTAGTCATTTTCTCTGCCTCATTCCAAAGTAATGTCTTTTGCTTAATCTTTTCTCCCGATTCCAAAATTTCTCTTTGGGCTTTAATTTCGTAGTTTAGGGCATCACGGACACTTTTTAGGGAGTTGAGGTTTTTTATCTCCCTTCTTGTTCCCAAGATGCCATTAGTTTTTAGAGAGATATTTGGTTCGCAACGGAGATGTCCTTTTTCCATATCACCAGAGGAGACATCCAAATATCTCAAAATATTTCTCAATTCAGAAAGAAATTCAATCGTTTCGTCGGGGCCAGAAAGGTCCGGTTCAGTAACTACTTCAATTAAAGGTATGCCACAACGATTGAAGTCAACTAAGGTAAAATTTGAAGTATGAATTAACTTTCCTGCGTCCTCTTCCAGGTGGAGCCTTCGGATTCTTATTTTCTTATTATCTATTACCAAAAAGCCATTTAACGCTAAGGGCATATCATATTGGGTTATCTGATAGCCCTTGGGTAAATCCGGATAAAAATAATGCTTCCGGGCAAAGGCTGAGATCTTTTGAATTTGGCAGTTAAGAGCAAGAGCTGCCCTGATTGCTAACTTCACCGCGTTATCATTTAGAACAGGTAAAACCCCTGGCAAACCAAGGCAAATTGGACAGATATTAGTATTTGGTTTCTCCCCAAACTCTACCGGACAAGAGCAGAAGAGTTTCGTTTTAGTATTCAGCTGGATATGGACCTCCAGACCGATTACCGTTTCGTATTTCTTATCATCCGTCAATTTCTCAAAGTTTTTCATAAGCATAGGCAACTTCTAAAATTGTCTTCTCCGAAAATGGCTTACCAATAATTTGCAAACCGACCGGAAGGTTATTTATCTTTCTTTTCGCCGGGATAGAAATCGCTGGCAGTCCCGCCAGATTCACCGGAGTAGTAAAGATATCAGAAAGATACATCTTTAAGGGGTCTTGAATTTCTCCTAACTTAAAGGCAGGGGTTGGATAGGTTGGTCCAATAATAACATCAACCTCCCGGAAGGCAGAGAGGAAATCTTCTTTTATTAACCCACGAACTTTCACTCCTATTCCATAATATTCTTCGTAATAACCCTTAGATAGACCAAATGTCCCAAGCATTATCCTCCTCTTCACCTCTTCCCCAAAACCTTCCCCCCGGGTTTTTTCATATAAAAGAGAGAGTTCTTCTCCGGGCACCTTAAATCCATAGCGAATACCATCGTAGCGCGCCAAATTGGACGATGCCTCCGCCATCGCAATTAAGTAATAACTAGCAACACTATAAGGAAGATGAGGCAAAGCAACTTTCTTTATACATTTTACTTCTTTTCCTAATTCTCTTATTGCTTCTTCAATTATTTCTTTCATCCCTTCGTCTAAACTCTCGGGGAGAAATTCCTCGGAAACTCCGATTTTCAAATTTTTAATATCGCCCCTTAATGGGTGGTATTGGTCAACCGGTAAATTAACCGATGTGGAATCCTTTGGGTCGTAGCCCGCGATGGTTTGGAGTAATATAGCACAATCTTCGGTATTTTTCCCAATTGGTCCAATCGTATCCAAGGAAGAGGCGAAAGCGACCAGGCCAAATCTTGAAACCCGACCATAGGTTGGTTTTAATCCGTAGAGACCGCAAAAAGCAGCGGGTTGTCGGATCGAACCACCAGTATCCGAGCCAAGAGCGGCTACCGCTCCGCCATATCGGACAACCGCCGCGCTCCCACCTGAAGACCCACCTGGCACCCTCTCTCTATCTAAAGGATTCCGCACCGGCCCGAAATTGGAGGTTTCATTAGACGAGCCCATTGCGAATTCATCTAAATTTGTTTTCCCCAAAATGATACAACCGGCCTCTTTTAATTTCTCAACGACAGTGGCATCATAAGGAGAGATAAAGTTGGAAAGGATCTTAGAACCACAGGTTAGGAGTTTATCTTTAACGGCAATGTTATCTTTAATGGCAATCGGGATGCCAAATAATGGGTGAGAAAAATCTCGTTTTTGATCTGCTATCCTTGCTTTTTCTTCTGCTTCCGCCAAAAAGAGCGAGATGTAACCATTTACTCCCTTTTCCTCTGTTTCAATTCTTTTTACTATTAGCCCAAGGATTGCTTGATAGGTTAAATTCCCTTTTTTTACCTCCCTTTGGAGTTCGTTGATCGAAAATTCTAAAATTGAATTCATTCCCTAATTTTTGGTACTTGGAAATAGTCCTTCCGGTAGTTAGGAAGAGATTTAAGATATTGGGAGGCAATTTTTATCTCCTGATGGATTTTTTCTTCTTCTTGACGCCGCGGGCAGGTAATTTCGGGCAAACGATCTGGTAATGTTTTTTCCCGAAGATGGCGAATCGTCTTAAAGTATTCAATAATTTTCTTAAGGGATGGCTTAAGTTTCTCTCTCTCATCCGAGGGGAGATAAAGATACGCCAACCGAGCTAACTTTTCAATATCCGTTTCATTCATCTTACCTTGGAAGGGAGCGTTGAATTTCTATTATTTCAATCAATTGAGCAATATACTTTCCCAAAAAAGGAATTGACATAAACTTCCGGAGGAGAAAAACAAGAAAACCGAATATGAGGGTCATTCCGATAGCAAATCCCAATCCGCGGGCAATTCCAGCCAGAAAGTTAAGAAAAAAGACCCGTCGTTTCTTACTTAAAAAATTTGAAAGTTCTTTAAGGCCAAAGAGGTCTTTATCAGAATTCTCGGTCATACTACCTTTACTCGGTTAATAAAGAGTTCAAAACGACAACCTAAAAAATCGGCTGCCCGGCGTGAGATGAGCATCCGAGAAAGAAAGATTTCAAAGTATTCCATAATCGGGGCAATCTTCGTATCAATTACCAAATCAAAAATTATTAGTTTCTTTTTTGGGTCAACTTTAAGCCTACTTTTTTTTACCGCATAATTTACCCGGTCGTGAATATCAAACTTAATATAGTCGGGATTCCGAACTCGAGAAGAATGGACGTCTGATTTATCAGCTAAAATTAAGGCCGCGGTAATTGGCGAAGTGATACTTGCCGTGTCCTCGTGGTGATTACCCAGTGCCGAGACTATCTTACCAATTTCCGATAAAGGCATCCCTAAACGTTTTAGGATATTTATCGCAATTAAGGCAGCACTCTCGGCGTGCCTCTCGCGATTGACGAGATTTCCGATATCGTGTAAAAAACCAGCGATTGCCGTTAATTCCGCTTCCCTTTTAGGAAATTTTAAAGCCAAAAGAATTCCTTTCGCCCGAGTGGCAACAAGTTTAGAATGTCTAATCCCGTGTTCGGTATAACCAATCGCCGCCAATTGTCTATCCGCTTCTTTAAGAAAAATCAATACTTCCTTATCTTTCTCAATCTCTTTAAGGGTAACCATTAAAAATCAGAAAAGAATTGTTCTTTTTTCTAAAACGTACTTCCTTTTTACTTTTCTTCCTTTTCTTCTTGCGGTTCGTCTTCCGGTTTTAAGAAGATTTCTATTTTCGCATCTTTTCTTAAATTTCTAATCAACTCTTTATAGAGGCTATCTTCTTTCTCCTGTTTTAATCTTCGTTCAATCTTCGCCTTTACTTCGGAAAAGGGTCGGGTATAAGCCTTTTTCTGCTCCTCAACTTTAATTATGGCAAATGTCGTGTCGTTGATTTTAATTACCTCACTTATCTTTCCGGGTTTTGCCTTAAAAGCAAATTCCCGAACCGATTTTGGTTTTAATGTATCATCCTTTGAGAAAAATCCTAAATCGCCACCAATCCATTTTGAAGGGGAAACCGAATATTCCTTCACCAGAGAATCAAAAGTTACCTTTTCTTTTTCTAGTCTCCTTTTTGCTTCTAACGCCTTTTCTTTAGAGAATAAGATAATCTCCCTTGCCTTTACCTGGTCAGGAACATAAAATTCCTTTATTGATTTCTGATATTCTTTCTTTGCCTCTTCCTCAGTAACGACCGCTTTATCCGAGACTTCTGTTTTTCGCAATTGGTTAATCAAAAGTCTTTTTTCTTCTTCTAAAAGTTGCCCGAAGACCGAATTCTTTAACCAGTATTTCTTATTTTCACAATCGTAAAGTACTGCATACTCTTCCGCAAAACTTGCCAAAAAACGAATCTTTCCTTCTGGTGTTTCCAAATCGCCCCGGAAGAAGGCAGGAATCTGTGCCACCCGTTCTTCAAAAGCGGTTTTTGTAATTGGCGCATTATAAACATAACCCAAGGTCTCCCTATTTTCTTGCACCGCCACCGTATCAATTCTTAATTTCCCTTTTTCTTTTAGCACTCGCAATCTTTCCTCTAACCCTTTTTGTATTTTCTCTTGACGTAAGCGGGCTTCAATTTCCGGGGCAACATCATTATATCTCTTTTTCTGGTATTCTTTTTTTTCTTCCACCAAAAGTAAAAGATAACCATCTTGACTCTTTACCGGTTGTGAAATCTCTTTTGGTTTCAACTTAAACAGCACATTCTCAATATTCTTCGGATAGGTTTTTCTTTTTACCCATCCCAAATCACCACCTTTATCTTTAGTCGGCGCCAATGAATAAACCTTTACTGCGGAATCAAATGACAAAACTCCACTTAAAATCTTCTCTCTTAGAGCCGATGCGGCGGCAAAATCCTTTACTAAAATCTCCCTTGCTTTCACCTGCTCTTCGGTGATATAATCCTTTTCGTGGGCTTTATAATAAGCCACTTTCTCCTTCTCCGTTACCCGGGCTTGATTTACCACCTCCTGGTTATACCATTCCGAGAAAAGGAATCTCCTTCGGATATCATCCAAAGTCTTACGGAAATCCTCTCTGGTTGCATATTGAGCAAGAAGTGCCTTCTGATAAAGAAGTCTCTCTTCGATCATTTGGTCTAATTGCTTTTTCTTCTCTTCAAATGTGGCGCCACCAGTTGGTGAACGAAGACTCCTTTCTTCCAACTCCACTCGGGTAATCGGATAATCGTCAACATAAGCAACCCTTTCTTGATAGTTTTTCTTAAATGTTCGCTCAATCGCATCTAAGGCATCATCCAGATATTTGGGTTTCCGCTCGATTCTCTCAATTTTGAACGGGAAGCGATAACGTTTTTCATATTTCAGGTACTGGGTAGCGATTTTTTCATAAAGGGAAGCTGCTTCAATAAAATTCTCCTTCCGTTCGTTAAGGAGTCCTAAGCGATAAAGGATATCCGGGGTTTCCGGAAGATTAGGATATCTTTGGCGGATAGTATTGTAGACTTCTTCCGCTTTATTAAAATCCCGTTTCTTATCAAAGTAAATATCGCCTATTTCCAATTGGATGTAGGGTTTTTCCGGTTCAGGTGCGGTCTGGTATTCTCGTTCCAGGGTGGTGATGGCTGCGTCATAGTCCTTCGTTAAATAAAATCGTCTTATGCCTTCCATCCTATCCTCACTTTTAGCCGAGAGGATAAGAATAAATAGTAGGAATATTGCCCTCATAATTTCTCCTCCGCTTTTTGATAATTTTTATCTTGCTTCATTTTAGCTTTTTACCGAATAAAAATCTTAGCAATCTGCATTGTGATTCCCGAAACGATTGGAATCACAACATTGTCATTCACTTCAATCGGTAAAGCTTCCACAACCGTTGCAGTAATTGCTCCCAAAAAGCCGACCAAGAATAAAAAAGAGAGACCAGGAAGTTTAGTTAAAACATAAATTACTAACAAACAAGATAAAAAGCAGGCAAGGGTTCCTTCTAATGTCTTCCGACCAAAAATCTTCACTCGCCCGTGAGTGAGACCAAAAATTGCGGCGATGGTATCGCCAATTGCCAAAAAACTAATTGCCGCCATAAATATTCCCCGGTCCTCAAAGATCAGAATTGCCAGAGAGGCGGCAATCATTAGATAACTCCCCCCGGTAAGGGAATGAAATTCCCGGCGGCGCAAAAGGGAACCGAAGATGATGATAAATATCGCCTTAAAGGAGTTGAGATGGAGACGGAGGAAATCAACCGTTAGGAAGATGGCGGTCGCCAAAAGAAGTAAAATGATTGATAACCTTCGCGGCAAGAAGTAATAAAGAATGGGGATGAGGAGGGCTAAAAGGTGAACCAATTTACGACCGAATTCCGGATTTAGAATCGCACACCTCCCGAAATCTTAATTGGTGAAGATGGCAACTCTCTACTTTCTGGTTCTGGGTAATGACTACTCTCATAGGCATAATCACAATAAAAATTCTTATAGGTAATCCCAAAACCAAATGTTGGAGAGCGGCGTAAAAAACCGAAACGAAAGGCAAGAAACTGCCAATTATACTCTAAACCAAAATTAGAATAATAAGGCAACCCCTCTAAATTTCCTTCAATTTCATAACTCAAAGATAGGCCTTGACCAAAAAGATTAAATATCTTGGTAATACCGATCGCCCCCCGCATTTTGACAAGTTCCGTTGTATCCGACCAGATAAGGGGTGAAGCGATTAAATTACGAAGACGCAAACCAATTCCTATATCCGAGGTCTTAAAACCGAAACCAAAATCGCCCCCGAAACCAAAAGCATCCTCAACCCCTAAGGAACGATAAAAAATCTTCCCATTCAACCCTAGGCTCAATTGGTTTTCGCCCTTGAGCAAAAGTTGGGAGTAGTTGATATAAAAGATACCGTCATAAGTTGTCACAACCCGCTCAACAATCACTGGATTTTCTGGCGAAGGAGGTAATGTTTCATTAAGAAGTTTTGTAATCTTCACTCCGGGAATAAAATTAGCATAAATCCCTAAACCAAGCGCATAATTAGTAAAAGGGTAAACAAAACCAATATAATCGTTTCGGAAGAGTCCACCAAAGTTTTCCGAATGAAGAAATGTTATCTCCCGATTGCTAAAGAAAGCGGTGAAGGCGGGATTGTAATAGATAGTAGCCCCATCCAATAAGAAACTAACCCCAGCGCTCCCTTTACCCATTGCCTTAGCTGAAGAACCTAATTCCTCAAAATCTCCTGTGTAAGCAAATAAGGAAATCACCCATAAAAAGCAAGTAAAGGCAAAGAGAATTCTATTGAACATAAACATAGCCCCCCATCTCCTTTCTAAATCTTTTACCGCCGCCATAAGGTAAACGGCAGGTTATCTTTAACTGGTATTTTCCCGGTTTAACAATCTCCCCCTTTTTGTCTCGACCATCCCAGGCAATAAGAACTTCTCCGGCCTGGGAAGTGATAAAAGGAGATGTTTCTCGCACCAAATTTCCTTTTTCATCAAAAATACTTAAAGAAACCTCACTGATATCCGTCAGATAAAGGGCAATCGTCGTTCCTGGTTTTTCTAGAGTAAAGGAATCCGGGAAAAAACCAAGAAAATAAGAGTCTAATCCTGCCCAATAATACTGTCCCCCGGTCTTCTCAGTAATAAAAACTTGGCCATATTTCCGAGCAATGGTAATTCCCCGCGGTTTATAAAATTCCCCTTTACCACTTCCCTCCCGGCCGAAAGAAGTCAAATAGTTAAGGAAACGGTCAAACTTATGGATACAGTTGAGAACAGTATCGGTGGCAAAAATATTCCCGTAATAATCAATCGCAATGTAGGAAAATTCCGCTTCGTTCATCCCAATCCCTCGAACATCCGTATATTCTAAAAGTTTCCCCGAGAGACTAAATTTTTGCAAACGTTTATTTCGGAAATCAACCACCGCTAAAAATTCTTCGCCATAAAAATTATTTGGGTCATTTCGGTCAATAACCGCAATTGCAGTGGGATAAGAAATATCTTCTTTTATTACCCGAATAATATTTCCTAAACTATCACAAACATAAATTAGAGAACTTTCCGGTTCGGTGAAATAAACATTCTTTTTGGTATCAACCGCTACGCCATAGGGTTTTACTACGGGAGAGAAAAAGACCTTATCCCAATGAAGTTTCTTCCCTTGGTATCGTAATTGAACAATTCGGTCATTTCCCCAATCCGCCACAAATACTAAGTTGTCGCGATGAGCCGTTATTCCTTTCGGAAAAAGAAACTCCCCCTCACCACTTCCCTTTTTTCCGAATATCTCTATTTTTAAAAGGCCTTGATTATAAACAATCTGCCCCTGTCCAGAATTAACTGCCAGAATTGTTAAAATGTGGTCATCGCGAACTGTTGTTGTATCATCGTCTTCCCGAAATTTTATCGCCCAAATTCCCTGTGGGTCATCAATCTTAAAATCACTAAAATAGAGATTAAAATGAAATGATGATACGCGATTAATCCCCAGGGTGTGAGAGAACGGCGGCACGATAAGTGTTGTCTCCTCCGCCCCAACGATTACCGCGATAAAAATAAAGACTCCTATTCTAAGCACTCTTTCTATCTTCAAAATCATCTTTTTATTATAAAAAAATTAGCTAAAAAGTCAACTTCGGACTGATATATTGTGATATATTAAAAATTCCGGCTTACCGAAAATTTATTTACCTACTAACAAATAGGCAATGAGTGCCCGTTGAATATGTAGCCGGTTTTCTGCCTGTCTTAAAACAATGGCATTCGGTCCGTCTAAAACCTCATCGGTAATTTCTTCCCCCCTGTGCGCCGGTAGGCAATGCATAATTTTAACATCCGCGGGGGCGAAGGAGAGTAAATCTTTATTCACCTGAAATTCCCAAAATATCTTTCTTCTTATTGGCGCTTCCTTCTCCTGTCCCATTGATGCCCAAACATCGGTATAGATAAATTCCCGATTACTCACCGCTTCCTTTGGATTATTGGTCAATCTGATTTCCGCTTTGCTTTTTCTTGCCAGAACTTTAGCCTTTGTAATAATCTCCTTTTTTGGTTCATAACCTCTGGGAGTCCCAATAATTAAATCGCAACCCAAAAGGGCTGAGCCTAATATTAAAGAGTGGCAGACATTATTCCCATCACCCAGCCAGCCAATCTTTACCCTATTCAGTTTCTTTTTTATTTCGTAGATTGTTAAAAAATCGCCTAAAACCTGACAGGGATGTTCTAAATCCGAAAGGGCATTAATTACAGGAATGGTGGCAAATTTTGCTAACTCTTCACTAGTTATATGGGAAAAAGTGCGGGCGATAATTAAAGAAACCCATAAAGAAAGATTCCTTGCCACATCCGCGACACTTTCCCTTTTACCCAGGCCGATATCTTGGGGCGCCAAATAGATAGAATCGCCTCCTAACTCTTTCAAAGCCGTCTCAAAAGTTACCCGGGTGCGTAAAGATGGTTTCTCAAAAACTAAAACCCCAACTTTACCTTTTAAATAATTAATTTTTCCTTTCCTTTCAATTTCCGTCCGCAATTCTTTTGCTTTTTTAAAAATCGAGTAAATCTCCTTTTCCGTCAAATCAGTGATTGATAAAAAATCTCTCTTTTTACCCATTTTCCCTCCTTACTTCTTCCTCTCCTTTTAACATCGGGATTTTTATTCCTGTTTTTCTTGCTAACGCCACCGCTTTCTCATAACCCGCATCCGCATGCCGGACAACCCCTAATCCTGGGTCATTAGTTAAAACCCGTTCTAGTCTTTTATTCATTTCTTCCGTTCCATCTGCCACAATCACCTGTCCAGCATGAAGAGAATTTCCAATTCCCACCCCACCACCGTGATGAACCGAAACCCAAGAGGCACCCGAAACGGCATTTAATAAGGCATTTAAGATTGGCCAATCCGCAATCGCATCGGAGCCATCTTTCATCCCTTCGGTCTCCCGATTGGGGGAAGCAACTGAACCGGAATCTAAATGGTCTCGACCAATCACAATCGGCGCCGAAATCTTTCCCTTTCGGACTAAACGGTTTATTGCCCTGCCAAACTTATCCCGTTCCCCATAACCAAGCCAACAGATCCGGGCCGGTAATCCTTGAAAAGGAATCCTCTCCCGGGCTAAAGTAATCCACCTTCTTAAAGACCCATTCTCCGGGAAGAGTTTTAAGACCAAATCATCCGTCTCATAAATATCCGATTTTTCTCCGGAGAGGGCGACCCAGCGAAATGGACCTCGGCCTTCACAGAAGAGTGGTCTAATATATTCTAAGACAAATCCTGGGATATTAAATGCCTCTTTTATCCCCGCTTTAAAACTTTGTCCCCGGATATTATTGCCATAATCAAAGGCAATTGCCCCCTTTTTCTGCATCTCAAGCATCGCTTCCATTTGCTTTGCCATTGACTCATAAGAACGTTTGATATACTCCTTTGGTTCTTTCCGCCGTAATTCTAAAGCTTCTGCCAAATTTATTCCACCGGGAACATAACCATTAAGTTCGTCATGGGCGGAGGTCTGGTCGGTTAAAAGGTCAGGTATTATTCCTCGCCGGACAAGTTCGGGATGAATCTCTGAGGCATTACCCACCAGACCAATGGAGCGAGGAATTTTTTTCTTTAACGCTTCATCAACCGAACGCAAGGCGGTATCTAAATTTGTCGCAATGGCATCACAAAAACCTTGTTTAATCCTTCGTTCAATCTTTGTCGGGTCAACTTCCACATCCAAAATTACTCCCTCGTTCATCGTCACCGCTAAGGGTTGGGCACCAGACATTCCACCCATCCCAGCGGTTAAAACCCACTTTCCTTTTAAAGTCCCACCAAAATGTTTATTAGCGGCCGCGGCAAATGTCTCATAAGTTCCCTGAATGATACCTTGGGTGCCGATATAAATCCAACTACCCGCGGTCATCTGCCCGTACATAATTAGCCCCAAACCTTCCAACTTTCTAAAATAATCCCAGTTTGCCCAGGCCGGAACTAATAATGAGTTGGCGATTAATACCCTTGGGGCATAAGGAAATGTTTTAAAAATGCCGACCGGTTTTCCCGATTGAATCAATAAAGTCTCATCATTTTTGAGATTGATTAGAGATTGGACAATTGCCTTTAAACATTCCCAATTCCTCGCTGCCTTACCCGTTCCTCCGTAAACGATTAATTCTTCTGATTTTTCGGCTACCTCTTTATCTAAATTATTTAAGAGCATCCGGAGTGCTGCCTCCTGATGCCATCCCTTACAAATAATTTTCGTGCCCCTTGGTGCTTGGATTGACTTCTTATCAATGGCGAACTCTTTTTGCATTTCGATTCGGAATTTTAATAGCGGGGGCTGGATTTGAACCAGCGACCTTGAGGTTATGAGCCTCACGAGCTACCAGGCTGCTCCACCCCGCAGTATTATATATAATACCTCCTTTTCGGAAATTGTCAATTCCAAGAAAAGGAAATTATTAAAATGTTTCTTATCTTTTCTATTACTCCAAAACGAAGATATTTTTTTTCCGGCACATATCTTTTAAGATTTTGGGCCAAACCGTGACACTAACCTCTCCAAGATGCGCTTTCCTTAAAAGCAACATATAGGTTCGGGATTGTCCAATACCGCCACCAATAGAAAGTGGCACCTCATTCTTTAAGATTGCTTGGTGATAGGGAGAAGAGAGGATGTGCTCTTGCTTACAGAATTTTACTTGTTTCATCAAACTTTCCGCATTGACCCGAATACCCATTGATGTCAATTCATGACGGCGGCGGGTGACTGGATTCCAAACTAAGATATCGCCATTCAAGCCGTGCATCGGCCGGCCATCTTCGGAAACAGTTTCGGTAATCCAATCATCATAATCAACCGCGCGCATCTCGTGGGGATAACCATCTTTTAAAGGATAGCCAACACCAATAATAAAAATTGCTGGATATTCTTGGAGGATTGCGGTCTCTCTTGCCTTTCTTGGTAAATCCGGGAAGCGGTCAAGAATATCTTCGGCGTGGAGGAAGACCAATTCCTCTGGTAGATTGGGGTATTTATCGGTCTTCAATTGAGGGAAGAGTTCTTGGATATAAGTCTCCGCCCCTTTCAGAACCTTCCAGATCTTCTTCACCACCTCTTTTAAGAAATTGAGATTTCTCTGCTCTTCGGTAATCACCAATTCCCAATCCCACTGGTCAACATAGGCGCTGTGGTCATGGTCTAAGAAGTAATCTTTTCTCACCGCCCGCATATCGGTGCAGATTCCCTCACCAACCTGACAACCAAACTGTTTCAACGCCGGCCTCTTCCATTTTGTTGCTGCCTGGACAATCTGGGCATCAATTGGATTCTTATTGTAATCATTAGAGATATGAAATTGAATTGGCGTGCGCGAGCCATCCCGATCCAAGGTATCATTAACACCACTTTCCACATCAACAATTAAAGGAACTGTCACCATCATCAGATTCAATTCTTTACAGAGGTTTTCTTCAATATATCTCTTTACCGCAAAGAGTGCCTTTTGGGTTTCCTTAGGATTTAAGATGGGATAGTAGTCGTTGGGCAAAATTTTTTCTAACTCTTCATAACTTCCAATACCTGGTCCGGCTAAGTCTGCTTTTTTATCTAACATAGTTTTCTCCTTGTAGTTAAAGTTTTAACTTTTATTTTAATAAACTATTCTTAATTGTCAACATCAGCGAAAGAAGTTGGCGATACAATCAACCACATATTTCCTTTCTTTTTCCTTCAAGGTTAGGTCAATCGGTAAGGCTAAAACCTCTTTACTTGCCTTCTCCGCCTTCGGAAAATCGCCTTTTTTATAACCCAAATCCCGATAACAACTCTGGAGGTGTAAAGGAAGGGAATAATAAACCTCCGTGGCAATTCCCCTCTTTTGCAAAAAAAGACGGAGTTCTTCCATTCTTGGTGTCCGAATCACATACTGATTGAAAACCGAGCGGTTAAAGGGTAAAATTTTGGGAACAATCACTTTCTCTCTTAACCTTTCGTTATAATAGAAGAAAATCTCTTTCCGCCTCCGATTCCTCTCTTTTAAGTGGCGGAAATTTACTAAGAGGAGAGCGGCTTGAATTTCATCCAGCCGACTATTCCAACCGATGAGAGAATGGTAATTTTTCTTAACCATTCCGTGGTTGCGCAAGAGGCAAAGTTTGTAATAAACCTCTTCTTCCGATGTGACAATCATTCCTCCATCCCCAAAAGCCCAAAGGTTTTTTGTTGGGTAGAAGGA
>JBDRVU010000017.1:0-13957 GCA_039802085.1 Caldifarciminota bacterium | reverse complement strand
TTGAGATTGGTTATGTGGAAGGGACGATTAGTGTGCTTTCTACGGATGGTAATACCCATTTGGGCGGTGATGACTTCGACGAGCGGATTGTGAAATGGATTTTAGAAGAGGCAAGAAAGGAGCACGGAATTGATTTATCTTCTGACCGAATGAGCCTTCAGAGAATTCGCGAGGCAGCGGAAAAGGCAAAACGAGAATTATCAACTAAGTTAGAGACAACAATCAGCCTTCCTTTTATTTATTCCGACCCGAAAAAAGGTCAAATCCATTTGGAATTGAAATTGACCCGGGGGCACTTAGAGGCGATGGTGGAAGACTTAATCCAGATGACAATTGAACCGGTGAAGAGGGCTTTAGAAAATGCTAAACCGAAGATGTTAACCCCCAATGATATTGACGAAGTAATTTTAGTTGGTGGTCAGACGAGGATGCCCCGAGTAATAGAAACGGTACGAGAGTTTTTTGGTAAGGAACCACACCGCGGTATAAATCCCGATGAGGTTGTTGCCTTAGGGGCAGCGATTCAAGCGGGGATTTTCTCCGGCGAGACAAAAAAGGATGTTGTTCTCTTGGATGTTACTCCCCTTTCCTTAGGGATTGAGACCTTAGGCGGTGTCTTTACCAAGATTATTGAGCGGAATACAACAATTCCGACCAGAAAGAGCCAGGTTTTTACTACCGCCGCGGATAATCAGACCGAGGTAACAATCCATGTGTTACAAGGGGAAAGACCAATGGCTCAGGATAATAAGAGCCTGGGGCGGTTTGAACTCTATGGTATTCCCCCAGCACCAAGGGGAGTGCCTCAGATTGAGGTAGAATTTAATATTGATGCGGATGGTATTCTTTATGTCACCGCCCGGGATTTGGGGACGAAAAAAGAACAGAGTATGCGAATTATCCCCTCTTCGGGATTAACCCGGGAAGAGATTGAAAGGATGAAACGGGAAGCGGAAACCCATCGGGCAGAAGATGATGAGAAAAGGGAATTAGCCGAAACGAGGAATAAGGCGGATACTATTGTCTATCACATTGAGAAGAATTTAAGGGAATACGGTGCCAATCTTGCGGAAGCCGACCGGAAGGAGATTGAAGAGAAATTAAAAGAGTTAAAAGAAAGCATAAAGGGGGATGACCGGAAGGTAATTGAAAAAGGGATTGAAGACTTACAGCGGGTAGCAGGGAAATTAGGAGAAGCAGTTTATAAAAGAAGAGAAAAAACGGAAACTGAGGAAAAGGGCGGAGAGAAGGAGGAGAAGAAGGAGACGAAGGCGGATTACCAAGTTTATGATGATAATAATCAATAGTCTCGGAGTGGAAATCCGAGATTCAAAACTGAGATAGAGATGAAAAAGGAGGATTACTATGAACTTTTAGGGGTGAGTCGGAACGCCACCGAAGAGGAGATTAAACGCGCCTACTACGCCTTAGCCAAGCGATACCATCCCGATATGAATCCCGATAACCGAAAGGAGGCGGAGGAGAAGTTTAAGAAGATTTCCGAAGCCTATGAGGTCTTAATGGATAAGGAGAAACGAAAACTCTATGATACTTATGGCCACGATGGTATTTCCCAGAAAGTTTATCCGGGTGGCTTCTCTTGGGATAAGTTTACTCATACCGATGTCTTTCGGGATATATTTGGTGATTTTAATTTTGATGATTTCTTTTCCCGACTTAGAACCGGTGGCAGTATCTTTGACATCTTTGAAGGGGTAAGGACTAAGAAGCGAGAGACCGGGAAAAATATTCGCGTGCGCCTTTTCCTCACCTTGGAAGAAATTGCCAATGGTTGCGAAAAGGAAGTGACGGTGGCAAGATACGAGAAGTGTGATTTTTGCCTTGGGAAAGGAGGAAAGGGAACTACGGTCTGTTCTCGTTGTAAAGGAACTGGTCAGGTGAAAGAGGTTTCCCGAAGTGGCTTCGGTTCCTTTATTCAGGTTTATATCTGTCCGGAATGTGAAGGTTCGGGAGAGAGGATAAAAGAGGTCTGCACGAAATGCGCGGGCAGTGGGCGGATGAAGGTTTCCCGCAGGTTAAAGATAAAAATTCCCGCCGGGATTTCTTCTTCTTATTATCTCACCCTACCGGGTGAGGGACATTACGGTGTCGGAGGTCCCGGGGATATAATTGTTGAGGTCTCGGAAAAAGAGCACCCAATTTTTTTAAGAAAGGAGAACGATTTAATAACGGAAATGGCGATTTCTTATCCCCTTGCCTGCCTGGGAGGGGAGATTGAGGTTCCGACCCTTTCCGGACCAAAGAAGGTCCAAATTCCAGCCGGAGTGCAATCCGGAGAAAATGTTCGTCTGAAAGGATTCGGGATTAAGGGATTAAACGGAAAAAGGGGAGATATCATCGTGAGGGTGAAGGTTTATGTCCCGCGAAGAATTTCAAAAAAGGAAGAAGAGATTTTAAGAGAATTAGGAAAAATCTCCTCACCACCGCCCCCACCGAAAAGACCAGAAGAATGAGCGAAGAGATTTATTTAGTGGAAAAGGAGAATATCTCAGGAAAAAGATTTTCCCTTTTCGGCGAAGAGGCTAAGCATTGTTTCAAGGTTAAGCGAAACCGGCAAAATGATTTGATTCTTTTAACCAACGGCGAAGGTAAGGAATACCAAGGGAAAATTAAGGTGGTCAACCGGAAGACTGGGTCAGTGATTGGGGAAATCTTAGAAATGAGGGAAGGTCCCCGGGAATTACCCGTGGAAATCCATTTGGCATTTGCCGCAGTAAAGAAGCGCGACTTAACCTTTTTCATTGAGAAGGCAGCCGAATTAGGAGTTCGGGGCTTTATTCCGATAAAGACGGAAAGGAGTTTACCATCTTTCAAAGCGGGAAGATTTGAAAAGGTGGCAAAAAAGGGGATGAAGACCGCTTTGGGGACTTTCTTACCGAAATTTTATCCTTTAATTAACTTTGATTCTTTAATCGCTCTTCTTAAAGACTATTCCTTAGCGCTTCTCGCTTATGAGAAGGAAGAAGAGCGATTTCTTTTTGACATCCCTTGGAATAAAGGACAGAAAAAGGTGTTGTTAATTGTTGGTCCCGAAGGAGGTTTTACCGATTGGGAGATAGAGAGGGCAAAAAAGGAGGGGGTTTTAACCTTCTCCTTAGGAAAGAGGCGTCTCTCGTCCGGGACAGCAGTAATTAGTGCCCTTTCTTTAATTATTGAGTATTTAAGAACAAAAAATAGAGAAGAGGAGGTGAAGAGATTTGAATAAGATAATTGTGAAACCAAACGAACCTTTTGATAGTTTCATCCGGAGATTCCGCGGCGTGGTAGAAAGAGCGGGTATCTTAAAAGATACGAAGCGAAAAGAGTTTTACGAAAAACCTTCGGAGAAAAGAAGACGGATTGAGGCGGAAAGAAGAAGAAAACGTTTTCGCCGTTGGCGAGAGGAATTCTGATTACCCAACAGTAAACTTTTGTTATTTAGCGTCGTGGTTTCCCGTAGGATTGGCGGTTTAAGGTTAATAGATAGATAAAAAAGATAAGGGGAAATCTTTTATATGCGAGAAAGGGACTTCTTGAGTCTTGATTTCCCACGAATCAAAGAGATTTTGGCTTCTTTTACTAAAACCCCCCTTGGTCGGGAAAGGGCACTTTCCCTTCTTCCTTTTCCGAGTCGGGAAGAAGCGGAAAGGGAGTTTTCCCTATTGTCTCGGTTAGGCGATAATTCTTACTCCCTATCAGGAATTGAGGATATTAGAGGGGTTTTAATTCCCTTAAAAGAGGGGATGCTTCTTTTGCCCAAATCCTTGTTGGCTATTCGTCAGACAATTATTGGATTTAGAGAATTGAGGAAAATACCCAAGGATATTTGGCCTAAGGATTTGACGGATTTTCTCTCTCAGGGAGAAGAATTGGCAGCAAAAATTGGGGAGGTGATAGATGAAGGCGGGGAGATAAAAACGGAGTCTTCGCCACTTTTCCAAAAGTGGAGCGAGGAGATGAAGAATATCAGAACCACGATAATTAAGCGACTGGAGGCACTAAGAAAAGAAAAGCCCGACCTCTTTTGGGAAGGTGAGGTAACGATAAGAAATGGCCGTTACTGTCTCCCCTTGAAATCGTTTAAGAAGGGAAGGATACCGAGTATCGTTCACGATTTATCAGAAAGTGAGAAGACGCTTTTTGTGGAACCGGTTTTTTTAGTGGAATTAGGGAATCAATTAGTTCGGGCGGAAAGAGAAATGGAGGAAGAAAAGCGGAGGATTCTTTCTCGTTTGACCGAAGCGGTGGTCGCGAAGAAATCAATAATTCTTTCCCTCCTTGATTTTGTTGGTTCTCTTGACTTATGGTTAGCGAAAATTTCCTTTAGCCAGCGGTTCGGCGGCAGCAAACCGGTTTTTACCAATGACAATTACTTAGAGATAATTGGGGCGCGCCATCCTTTGCTTTTATTAAAGGCGGTTGAGGGAGAAGGAAGAGAGATTGTGCCCTTAGACTTGAAAATGACCGATAAGAAGGTTTTGGTTGTTTCCGGACCAAATGCCGGAGGAAAGACCTGTCTTCTAAAAATGATTGGGCTCATTTCTCTTCTTAGCCAATGCGGTATTTTTCCCCCTTGTGAACGGGCGGTTATTCCCTTTTTTGATAATATCTTAACGGATATCGGCGAGAAGGAAAGTTTAGAGGAAGGTTTTTCCGCTTTCACCGCTCATCTTTTAAATCTGAAAGAGATTTTGGAAAAAAGCGAAGGGAAAAAGAGTTTAATCCTTTTGGATGAAATTGGTGGTGCCACTTCTCCTGAAGAAGGTGGGGCATTGGCCTGTGCCTTAATTGAGGAATTGAAACAGAGGGATGGGATAGTAATTGTTACTACTCATCTAACGATGGTGAAGATTTTTGCCTATAACGACCCGGAGATACTACAGGGGGGTATGGAATTTAATGGCAAACCAACTTATCGTCTAATTCTCGGTTTACCTGGTGAATCGAGCGCCTTAGAAGTCGCCTCCTTACTTGATTTTCCCCGGAGGATTATCGCTCGGGCTCAGAATCTGCGGGGGGAAGGGTTTATTTCCTTTTCGGAAAAGTTGAAGGAGTTGGCGCAGGAGATTAGCGATTACCGGAATTTAAATCAGAGTTTAGTGGAAAAGGAAAAGGAGGTGAAGGAGTTAAGTTTTATTTTAGAAAAGAGACTACGGGAATGGACGAAGAAGGAAAAGGAGTTACGGAGGGAAATCATTCAGGAGAAGGAGATTTTTTTGAGAGAGAATCGGGAGAAAATGGAAAAAATAATTAGCGAACTCCGTCAGTGGCGAGAGAAACCCTCTCGCGACGAAAAAAGGGTGAAAGAGGTAATTAGGGAAAGTGAGGAGTTAGGTGAGAAGTTAGCGGCGGAGATGAGGGAAGAAAGGAGGAGACTAATCACTAATAAAAGGGAAGCAAAAGTCGGCGACCGGGTTTGGATTATGCGTTTTGACCAAGAGGGCGAGGTCTTATCTCTTGATGGGGAATTAGCCAAGGTGGCACTCGGTCGGTTGACGATTAAAATTCCGCGCCAGGAATTAGAGGTAATTGAAGAGAAGACGAATTCATCGGAGCGGTCGCCAATCCGAAGCCAGCGAGGAGATAAAGAAACTTTAATCCCTTTTTCGCCCCTCTTAAATATTCGGGGCGAGGAGAAGATTTTTGCCTTAGAAAAGGTGGAACGGTTTTTAGAGGATGCTTCTTTTTATGGCTGTAAAGAGGTGAAACTCTTGCACGGCAAAGGAAAAGGAATCCTGCGAAAGGCGATATGGGATTTATTGACAAAGGACAAAAGGATTTCCGAATTTCGGGAAGGGAGACCAGAAGAAGGTGGTTCCGGAGTGACGGTTGTGAAGTTAAAGTAAAGATGATAAAAAGAGAGGTGATTGAACGGATTAGAGAAGCGGTGGATATTATTGATTTGATTGGGAGTTATGTTCCTTTGCAGAAGGTCGGTTCCCGCTACCGCGGTCTCTGCCCCTTTCATTTAGAGAAGAATCCATCTTTCTATGTTGATGCGGAACGGGGGATGTATCATTGTTTCGGTTGCGGGGAAGGAGGAACCGCTATCTCCTTTCTGATGAAATATGAGAAGATGACCTTTACGGAAGCGGTGCGGTTTTTGGCACAGAGGGTGGGGATTAATATAGAAGAGGAGAAGAAAAAACCTGAGGAGAAAGGGGTATACGAGGTTATGGAATTTGCCTGTAATCTATTTACCAATTACCTTTATTACTATCCTAATGTCTTGAAATATTTAAGGGACCGGGGGATTAAAGAGGAGGTGCAGAAGGTTTTCCGTTTGGGTTACGCCCCAGGGAATCGTACCCTTTTGAAGGAGGCAAAAAAGAAGGAGGTTCCTTTAGAACTCTTACGGCGGGTTGGTTTAATTGTGGAGCGGGAAGGGGAAGATGAGGATTTCTTTTTCGCCCGGCTTGTCTTTCCGATATTCTCTTTAAGTGGCAAGATTATCGGTTTTGGGGGACGGGCCTTAGAGGAAGGGGTTGAACCAAAATATTTGAATTCACCGGAGACCGAGGTTTTTAAGAAAGGAGAAAATCTTTATGGTTTCTATCAGGCGAAAAGGAGATTAAGGGAAAGTAAACCAATTTTGGTTGAAGGTTATTTTGACCTCCTTTCCTTAACTCAGGCGGGGATAGATAACTGTTTGGCGCCCCTGGGCACCGCCTTTACCTTATCCCAAGCACTTTTGATTAAGAGATATTGCCGTGATTTATACATTTCCTTTGACGGCGATAGCCAGGGAAAAGAAGCGGCGAAGAAGGCAAGTATTACGGCTCTTCGGGCGGGTTTGAATCCTTTAATTGTGGAATTGCCGGATGGTTATGACCCAGATAAATTCGTTCAGGAGAAAGGAAAGGATGCCTATCAAGACCTTCTTAATTCCGCCAAAGATTTGATCGACTTTTTGCTTGCCTCAAAAGACCTTTCCCAGATATCGGAAAGGCGCGAAGTTATTTACCAATTTCAGGAGATAATTCCGGAAATTAGTGATGAGGTTTTGCAGGACCTTTATATTAATAAGGTTACGGAGAGGCTTAAGGTAAGAAGGGAGGTATTTCCCTTATCTCGAAAAAGGCGAACCGAAGAGCAAAATAAACCGATAAAATTGGGGATGCGAAAGGAGGAAAAACTTTTTTCCTATGTCCTTTTTTCGCCGGAATATGCTCGACTCTGTCGGTCGGTATTACCGGTGAATGCCTTTCCACCGAATTATCAATCATTCGTTAGTTTGCTTTATCAAATTTGTGATAAAGATTTTACTGTGGGGGAGTTTTGTGATTTATTGGAAAAGGAAGAGGATAAAAAGATTATTGTCGCCCTTACCTTTCGAGAGAGGGATTTACCTGGAAAGAAAGAATTTTTATTTCTCTTAGAAAGGGTTTTAGCCGATACCCTGAAAGGAGAGATTGATAAAGATGAAGATAAGTTAAAAAAGTTTTTAGAAGTAAAGAGAAATTTAATGAGAAAGAGATAATAGGGAGAAAAAAATGCCTCGGGTTAAGGAGTTTATTTCCGCGATTATTAGTAAAGTTGGTCCCGGTAAAAAAATATCCTACCGGGAAATTGAGGATTTCTTGCCCTTAGATATTGAACCAGCGGAGATTGAAGAGTTAATTAAAGAACTTAACCGGCGCGGGATTAAAGTCGGAGCGGAAAATGAGGTTGAGAAGGTACCCAAGGTTAAAGTTTCGATGCGGCGAATAGAGGACCCGATTAAGTGCTACTTCCGGGATTTGTCCGAATTACCGCTTCTCTCTCGGGAAGAAGAAGTTGAGTATTCAAGAAATATGGAAGAAGGTTATCGGGAGATTGTTGCCTATCTCTTTATTCTTCCCCCGCTCTTGGAGGAATTCCTTTTAGAATGTAAACCCTTGGAGGAAGGAAGTAAGACTTTAGACCAGATCGCCCGGATTGAATTTAAATGCCTGATTGATAAACGGGAGATGTGGATTGAGAAGCAAAAATTCATCCGCCGACTGCGGCGGACGAAGAAACTTTTCGCTGAATGGCAAGAGTTAAAAAGCAAGAAAGGGAAATCAGCAAAACGGCGTATTGAAAACCTTAAGGTGCGAATCCTTAAAAGAATTCAATCTTTATCCCTTCAACACGGACTCATCAATAAGTTCGTGGAACGGTACCGGGAGATTCTTAGGGAGGGTCTTTTAATAAAGGAGAAATTAGTTAAGGATAAAAAGAATATTGGGGAATGGCAGCAGCGACAGCGTGAGTTCGAAGCAAAGTATGAGATGACGATAGAGGCGATGCGAGCCAACGCGATAAAAATTGAGGAATGTGAGCGGAAGATTTTAGAAAATCGGGATAAGATGATAAAGGGAAATGTGCGGTTGGTGATTGCCATTGCCAAACGGTATATGAATCGGGGATTAGAGTTTGCCGATTTATTAGAAGAGGGTAATGTGGGATTGATCAAGTCGGTAGAAAAATTTAATTACCGAAAGGGGTTTAAGTTTTCTACTTATGCCACCTGGTGGATAAAACAGGCGATAACCAGAGCAATTGCTGACCATTCTCGGACGGTGCGGATTCCGGCGC
Source organism: Caldifarciminota bacterium (assembly GCA_039802085.1). Classification (GTDB taxonomy): domain Bacteria; phylum Hydrothermota; class Tepidihabitantia; order Tepidihabitantales; family JBDRVQ01; genus JBDRVQ01. The sequence goes on along the minus strand of JBDRVU010000017.1, from coordinate 5,398 downwards.
ACATTATTGATATGATGAATAAATTGAATCGGGCCCAGCGGAAGTTTATTCAAACCTATGGCCGGGAGCCAACCCTTCCCGAATTAGCACAGCGTTTAGGGATGCCTGTTGAAAAGTTAGATGCCCTGCGGCGCATTAGCCAGGTTTCTATTTCCATTGACAAACCAGTAGATGATGAGGAATCTTCTTTTATTGGCGATTTTATTTCGGATGAGAAGAGCCTCTCCCCGTACCAGCATACCGGTCGGCTCCTTTTGCAAGAAAAATTGGAAGAAGCCTTTAAGTATCTCACCAAGAGGGAAGAAAAGGTTTTAAGGCTTCGTTTTGGTTTGGGAGACGGGATTCAGAGGACCTTAGAAGAGGTCGGCCAGATATTTAATATCACTCGGGAAAGGGTAAGGCAGATTGAAGCGAAGGCGTTAAGGCGTTTGGCACAACCGAAACTCTTAAAGAAATTTACCATATTGAAGGATTTACTCATCGGTTAAAGTGGATGTTAACTTAATTGGGATAATTTCTGATACCCACGACCGAATTGATAAAGTCCGGCAGGCAATTGCGCTCTTTGAGGAGAAAAGGGTGAATCTGGTAATTCATTGTGGCGATTATGTAGCACCCTTCACCCTTAAAGAATTTTCTTCTTTATCTCTGCCCTTTTTTGGTGTTTTCGGAAATTGCGATGGCGAAAGAGAAGGTTTAGAGAGAATAGCCCAGGAGAATAAATTTCGCATTACCAATCCGCCTTTAAGTTTGGACCTTGATGGTCGGAAAATTTTAATTTATCATCAATTACCGAAGGATTTGGCAACGGATGCGGACTTTATTATCTATGGCCATACTCATAAAGCATCTTTTCAAGAAGGGCGACCTTCCTTAATCAATCCCGGGGAGGCGGCTGGTTGGCTTAGCGGTCGGGCAACGGTTGCTTTATTGGATTGGAAAAGAAGAGAGGTGGAGATTTTTGAAATCTAAAAAGGGTAAAGACTTTTCTCTTCTTAGTGAGACAATTAAAGAAATTATAAAAAATTTGGGACTGGATGAGGAGATAGTTGCCTGGCAGGCGGTATTACACTGGAAGGAGATTGTAGGGGAGAAGGTGGCAAAATACGCAAAGGCGGTGGAGGTAAAAGAGGGCGTTCTCTATCTTTCTTGTTTTAACCCCACCTGGCGGACGCAACTTTTTCTGATGAAGAAGGAGATAATCAATAAGGCAAACCGGGTGATTGGCAGGGAACTGATTAAAGATATGAAATTCCTGAGAGGAAGATATTAGAGAGAGTCCAAACAAAAAAAAGGCTTTTCTTTATGCAGGGTTAGTTATTCTCTTTTGGTCAACGGTCGCTTCCGCCTTTAAGATTACCTTACGCCATTTAGATTTTTATCAACTATTATGGGGAGCAACGACTACTTCCTTTCTCTTTCTCTTTCTTCTTCTCGGGTGCAAAAAGAGGTTGAATCTCCTTAAAGGGTTTAAGAGAAAAGATTGTCTCCGTTCTGCCATTTTGGGATTTTTGAACCCATTTCTTTACTATCTCATACTCTTTAAGGCATATTCCCTATTGCCAGCGCAGATGGCACAACCCTTAAATCAGACCTGGGCGATAATTTTACCCTTACTTTCCATTCTTCTATTGAAGCAAAGGATAAAGATTAAAAGTATTTTGGCACTTCTGGTCAGTTTCTTTGGTGTTTTAATTATCGCCACTCGGGGTGAGATTGGCGAGTTAAAATTTACTAATCCTTTGGGCGTCTTTTTGGCTTTAATTAGTGCTTTAGTCTGGGCTTTCTACTGGGTTTATAATCTAAAAGATGAGCGGGAAGAGATAATTAAGTTATTTGGTAATTTTCTCTTTGGCTTTATCTTTTCTACCATCTATATCCTATTCTTAAAAGGATTTAACCAACCACTTTTTATTTTAAAAAATGAGATGGGATTATTAGGAACAATTTATGTTGGTCTTTTTGAGATGGGCCTTACCTTTCTTTTGTGGTTAAGGGCGCTTTCCTTAGCAGAGAATACTGCCTTGGTGAGTAATCTAATCTATCTGATTCCCTTTCTCTCCTTAATTTTTATCAGATTAACGGTTGGGGAGCGAATCCTTCCTTCTACGGTGATTGGTTTAATCTTTATTATCTTGGGGATAGTTATCCAAAGAGGAAAGAATTATTAAAGGTTGCTTTAACTTCCTTGTTCCCGGGCGACCTTTAAGGAATAGTTTTCTGTGGGGTTAAGGGGCTAATTTTCTCACCAATTTCTCTCCGGAAAAGAGGTCTAATTTTATCACTAATTTTTTGCCTAAAAAATGTCTAAGCTCTTGCCTAATTCTTTGTCTAATTTTAAGAATAGAAGGAGGGGTAGTGAGGTATTGGTTGAATCGGGATTTTTGAAGGTGAATGGTCTTCTCCTTGACAATTTGTAATTTACTCTTAAAATAAATCTATGGCTGGACATTCAAAATGGGCGAAACTAAAACATAAGAAGCCAAAAACCGACCAAGCCCGGGGAAAAGTATTTTCTAAGTTGATTCGGGAAATTACTGTTGCCGCCCGAACTGGTGGTGGGAATCCTGATTTCAACCCGCGCCTGCGCTCCGCCATTGAAGCGGCAAAGGAAGCGAATATGCCAAGCGACAATATTGAGAAGGCAATCAAAAGAGGGACGGGTGAAATTCCGGGGATAACCTATGAAGAGGTAGAATACGAGGGCTACGGACCAGGTGGGATAGCGATAATTGTCAAGGTTTTAACCGATAATAAGAACCGCACCACCCAGGAGATTCGGCATATCTTCTCCCGCTACGGTGGCAATTTGGCGGCAACCGGTGGTGTCAGTTGGCGCTTCAAGCCGAAAGGGATTATCTATGTGCCAAAGGAGAAGATGGATGAAGATACAATCCTTTCTCTTGCTTTAGAAGTTGGTGCGGAAGATGTGAAAACAGAAAGCGATGCTTATCAAATAATTACCCCCCCAGAGAACTTTTTTTCGGTAAAAAAGAGATTGGAGGAAGAAAAGATTCCGATAGAACATGCGGAATTGACGAAATTACCTTTAACCTTAACCCCGGTTGATGAGAAAACGGGCGAAAAGATTCTTAAACTACATTCCGCCTTAGAAGAACTGGATGAGGTGCAACAGGTCTATGCGGACTTTGACATTGCCGAAGAGTTGATGGAGAAATTAGCCGAGAAATAAAATTAAAATGAGAATTTTAGGCATTGACCCGGGATTGGCGGGAACGGGTTTTGCCGTTCTTTCTACCCGAACTAACTCTGCCCAAAGTATCAAATACGGCACAATCCGGTCGGATAAGAAGAAACCTTTAGGAGATAGGATTGAGTTTATCGTTCGGGAATTGAGTAAGGTAATTAGAAGGGAGAGGATTAAGTCCTGTGCCTGCGAGACGCTCTTTTTTAAGAAGGAGGCTTCAAGAAGTGTGATTCTCTCTTGCCACCTCCGGGGTGCTATCCTTTATCTCTTGGCGAAGGAGAAAATTCCCCTTTATGAAGTAAATCCCCTGCGGTTGAAATTAGCGATCACCGGTCAAGGGCGGGCATCAAAGAGGCAGATGAATTATATGATTAGGGATCTCTTAAATATTACCGATAATGTTGGTGAGGATGAGGCGGATGCCTTGGCTTGTGCTTATTATCTAAAAGAGAGATTGAAGAAGAGATGATTGGTTATCTGCGGGGAAAGATTCAAGAGAAATCACCCACTTCCGTGATTATTGACTGTTTTGGGATTGGTTTTCTTATCTATTGCCCTCTCTCCACCACCACTAAGTTGGGAAATTTGGGGGAAGAGGTCTCCCTTTATATCTATCCCTATTTTCAAGAAAAAGAGGTGGAGTTATACGGATTTGCCACCTTAGAGGAAAAAGAGGTCTTTTCCCTCCTTCACCAATGCCCGGGGGTTGGACCAAAGGCTTCCCTTTCTCTATTATCTCGGATGAGTTGCGATGAGATAAAGGAGGTGATAAAGGAAAAAAGGGTTGATGCCTTAAAGAAGGTTCCGGGAATTGGACCAAAGAAGGCGGAGATGATTATCTTCAAATTGGGGGATAAATACGGAAAAGAACCGGAAAAGAAAGAGAAAGAAGTCCCAGAAGAGGTAATTAATGCCTTAGTCTCTTTGGGAATGTCCCGGAAGGAAGCGGTAAAGAAGATTAAGGGAATTGAGGGTTATGAGAAGAAAAGCGTTGAGGATTTGATTAAAGAGGTTTTGAAAAGATGAAAGAGAGGATAACCCAACCGGATCGGTTAAAGGGTGAAGATTTATATGATGCAACCTTACGACCAAAATATCTGAAAGACTTTATTGGTCAAGATAAACTAAAAGAAAACCTTAAGGTTTTCATTGAGGCGGCAAAGAAAAGGGATGAACCATTAGAGCATATCTTACTTTTTGGTCCTTCGGGTTTGGGGAAGACAACATTAGCCCATATTATCGCTAATGAGATGCTCGTCGGGATTAAGGTAACATCGGGTCCGGTTTTAGAGAGACCGGTTGACCTGGTTGGGATATTGACCAATCTGGAAACAAAAGGGGTTCTCTTTATTGACGAAATCCATCGGACCAATAAAGCGGTTGAGGAATATCTCTATCCCGCCTTAGAGGATTTTTGTATTGATATTTTGCTTGATAAGGGACCAGCGGCTCGCACCCATAAGATTAAGTTAGTAAATTTCACTTTGGTTGGGGCAACGACCCGTTCCGGCCTTTTAACTGCCCCTCTCCGTTCCCGCTTTGGGATTATCTTCCATCTGGACTACTATTCCCCTTCTGATTTATACGAGATTATCCTCCGTTCTGCCCGGATTTTAGATGTGGGGATTGATGAGGATGGTGCCTTAGAGATTGCTCAGAGGGCAAGAGGGACACCGCGCGTCGCTAATCGTCTCTTGCGCCGGGTGCGGGATTTCGCCCAGGTGATGGGGAAGGAGGTGATTGATAAGGAGATTGTGGAATATGCCTTAGAGCAGTTAGATGTTGACAAAAAGGGATTGGACGAGATGGACAAGAAGATAATTCTAACCATCATTGAGAAATTTGATGGCGGTCCGGTTGGGATTAACAATTTGGCAGCCGCCTTGGGGGAGGATGCGGAGACGATTGAGGAGGTTTACGAATCATTTTTGGTGAAGGAAGGTTTTATTAAAAGAACTCCACGGGGAAGAGAAGCTACCCCTTTGGCTTATTCCTATTTCGACAAAAAACCAAAGGTAGTGCCTAAACAATTGAGGTTTTAGGAAATCTTTTTCCAAAGCCTTAAAATTTTTGGCAGGGGGAGGCCAATCACATTTTGATAACAACCTTCAATTCTTTCAATAAAGATGCCGCCCCTTCCCTGAATGGCATAGGCACCGGCTTTGTCATAAGGTTCTTTAGTATTGATAT
>JBDRVU010000016.1:0-14097 GCA_039802085.1 Caldifarciminota bacterium | reverse complement strand
ATTTACGGTATACCAGTAATAAGGGAAGTCAAAGCCAATCGGAAAAGGACCGAGAACATTATCGTCTGCTAATCCCCTTATCGTATCGCCAATTCCGGTGATATCAATCCAATTATAAACCGGAGCACCGGGAGCGGTCGTATCGGAATCAATCCAGCGGTAGCCATAGGCATCCGGACCTCCGACCCCAAGAATTGGTTGGGAAGGAGAAGAGACCGGTTGTGAGATATTTATTAAAAAGATTAAAATAATTCCTAACATATGCCCTCCAAAAATCATTAAATGATAGGTATTATAAGAATTTTTTTTCTTTTTGTCAATACAAATCTCGGAATAGCGCCTGTGATTTTCCCGGAGTTCTCTTTAGGACCAATTGACATATCACCCATTTTGGGTTATATTATACAATATATGGAAAGAGATAAAACCTGGATGTTAGTTTTTCCAATCTTCTTTCTTCTTTTTTGCCCAAAGAAAACGCAGACCGGAACACCTTATTTTCCTTTAGCGGTTGGCAGTCGGTGGGTTTATGATTATTTGGTTTTGGATTGGGAGGAAGGAGAAGTAGATACGATAGAGAGGGGTCAGGTTGAAATTTTAATCAACCAGAAGGATTCTTTTGCGGAAAGAGAAATCTATGAAGTGGTGGGGAAAATAACTACTGAATCAGACACCTTTTTTGACACCTTATTTTGGGAGGCGAACGAAGAGGGTATCTTCCAATACGAGTCCCTGGGAGCATTTCCTGATACCTTTCTCCCGCTACCCCTCAAAAAAGGAAAGACCTGGCAGATTGCTTCTTTCTATCTGCTTTTGCTTCGGGACGACCCCTATTATTACTATGCGACTAATATCGGGGAAGATACTGTGCGAGTAAGGGGTGAGAAATTCGGTTCCGCCCAAAGAATTGAGTACGCCCAGACGGAAGAAGAGATTAGTGGCGTATTCTGGCTTGTAAAAAATATCGGATTAGTGAAGTTAAATGATAAGGAGGGAGAAGTTGATTCTTATACCGAATCTATTTTTGAATGGAGAAGGGAGGAGTAAATGCCAATCTCAAAGTTAAAAAAGAAAGAAATTATTGAAAAATTTAAGACTAAAGAAGGTGATACCGGTTCACCCGAAGTTCAAATTGCTGTGCTCACGGAAAGGATAAACCAGTTGACGGAACACTTAAAAACCTATAAAAAGGATAAACATTCCCGAATTGGACTGATAAAACTGGTCAACCAGAGAAGACGTCATCTTAACTATCTACAAAAACACCATAAAGAGCGATACTTGAAGGTTATTGAGAGATTGGGATTGCGAGGTTAAATGATACTCTGCCGAAAGTAGAACTCGGAAGGTAGAATAATGATTAAGGTTGAGAGAGAAATTGGTGGTAAGAAGATTATTTTAGAGACCGGAAATCTCGCTAAGCAGTCTGAGGGAAGTTGTCTGGCTCGCTATGGTGATACAATCGTTCTCTCCACGGTTAACTTTCGCTGGGAGGAAAGTAAAATTGTTTCTGTTTTACCCTTAACGGTTGATTATCGGGAGTTCTCTTTTGCCGCCGGAAAAATACCGGGCGGTTTTTTTAAACGGGAAGGGAAGCCCCGCGATGCCGAGATTTTAACCTCCCGCCTCATCGACCGACCTCTCCGTCCCCTCTTTCCTAAAAATTTTTGTTATGAGACTCAAATAATCTCCCTCCTCCTCTCTTTTGACCAAGAGAATTCTGCTGATTGTCTCGGTATCATTTCCGCTTCCGCTGCTCTTTTAATTTCTTCACTTCCTTTTACTACACCGGTTGGTGCCTGCCGCATTGGTAAGTTTGGTTCTGATTTTATCGTTAACCCATCAGTTTCTTCACTGGCTAATGCTGACTTGAATTTGGTTGTTGCCGGGACAAAGGATTCAATTTTGATGGTGGAAGGGGAGGGACACGAAGTTTCCATTTTTGATGTTCAGAAGGCATTCTCAATTGCTACGGGGGTGATAAAAGAAATTTGTGAATTACAGGAAGAATTTTTAGAGCTTTCCGGTCGGGAGAAAAATCTCTTTTCTCTTCCGGAGATTAATCCGGTATTGGAAAAATGGATTCGGGAAAGAGAAAAAGAAATTTGCCAGGCGAATGAATTACCCAAAAAAGGCGAGCGGGAGGAGTATCTTTTTTCTCTTTTCCGTAGATTTAAGGAGGAGTTAGCAATTTCTTTACCTAACCTCCCGGATTTAGATGACCAGATTATGCAGGTGATTAATGATATTTTACGCGAGAATATCCGGAGACAAATTCTTAATCAGGGTCAAAGGATTGATGGAAGAACACCAGAAGAGATACGTCCCATATCTTGTGTTGTCTCAATTCTTCCCCGGACTCATGGTAGTTGTCTTTTCACTCGGGGGGAAACTCAATGTTTAGCCGTTGTCACCTTAGGCACAAAAGAAGACGAACAGATTATTGATGCTTTGACCGGTGAGATTCCCAAAAGTTTTATGCTTCATTATAATTTTCCACCTTTTTCCACCGGCGAAGTAAAGCCGCTCCGCGGTCCTTCCCGGCGGGAGATTGGGCACGGGGCATTAGCGGAAAGATGTTTAGAGGTCCTATTAGAGAAAGATGCCTTTCCCTATACGGTAAGAGTTGTTTCCGATATTTTAGAATCTAATGGTAGTTCTTCTATGGCGACAGTTTGTGGTGCCTGTTTGGCTTTAATGGATGCCGGGGTGCCGATTAAGAATCATTGTGCCGGTATCGCAATGGGTTTAGTAAAAGAAGGTGAAAGGTATGTTTTATTATCGGATATCTTAGGACAGGAAGACCACTATGGCGATATGGATTTCAAGGTCGCCGGCACAAGAAAAGGGATTACCGGATTACAACTTGATTTAAAAACGACGAAGGTAAGTTTGGAGATATTGGAGGAGGCTTTAAGGAAAGCGGAAAAAGGGATTCACTTCATCATTGATATTATGGAAAGAACCCTCCCTCGGCCCCGGGAGAAGATTTCCGAATATGCGCCGCGGATTATCACTTTCAAAATCACTAAGGATAAAATTGGTGAGGTAATTGGTCCTGGAGGAAAGGTAATTCGAAAAATTATTGAAGAGACCGGGGTAGAGATTGACATCAGTGACGATGGCACAGTCCAGATTGCCGGTCCACTGGAGAAAAATGTGGAAGAAGCCAGAAACCGAATTCTGGCGATCACAGCTGAAGTGGAGGTAGGGAAGATTTATACTGGGGTGGTGAAGAGGATCGTACCCTTTGGTTGTTTTATTGAAATTCTTCCGGGTAAAGAGGGGCTTTGTCATATCTCTCAGTTATCCGATCGAAGAATTCGGGATGTGCAGGAAGTAGTGAAAATTGGGGATCGGGTGAAGGTAAAGGTAATTAAAATTGACGAAATGGGCCGAATTAATCTCTCAAAAAAACAAGCGGAGTCTCGGAGTTCCCGGTGACGATAAGGGTCTCTTCCAAAAACGAGGTGCGGGATAAGGTTTCTCAACCTATGGAGCAGGGCTCAGGGAAAATTCGGAAAGAGATGATGAGGGGAATTAAGACGATTCAAGAAGATTTCCCTTTTCTTCCTTCCACAGCCCTGGGGATTATCTTTAATTTTGGTTCCCGGGATGAGGAGATACCGGGGATGACCCATTTTATTGAGCATACCCTTTTTAAGGGAACAAGAAAAAAAACGGCGCGAGAGATTTCTTTGACTGCGGAATCTTTGGGGGCGCATATTGATGGTTTCACTACCCGGGAAGCAACTGGTCTCTACGCCCGATGTTTGAAGGATAAAACGAAGGAGGTTTTGGCACTTTTATTTGAAATTGTTGCTTCGCCACTTTTTCTTGAAGGAGAAGTAGAAAAAGAGAAAAGGGTTGTCTTTCAGGAGATAAGAGAAATTGAAGAAGACCCAGAAGACAAGGTGTTTTCTATTCTTTATGAAGGTATATTTCCTAATCATCCTTTGGGGCAGAAAATCACTGGTACTTTTGAGACAGTTAAGGGATTCTCCCGGGAAAAGATTCTCAATTACTTTCAAAGTAGTTATACCAAGGAACGAGTTCTTCTATTCTCAATTGGTAATTTTCTTCCCACCGATCTCTCTTTTCTTTCTTCGTTAAATAATTCCTCTGCCTTTCTCCGAAAAAGAGAGAAGCCTAATTTCCCTCAAAAGATGGTGCGGGTGGAAAGACGGAAAGAGTTGGAAAGTGTCTATATCGTTATTGCTCAACCAATCTTTGTTAGCCCGCATAATCGTTATGCCCTTTCGGTTTTAAATACCGCTTTTGGCGGTTCCCTTTCTTCTCGACTCTTCCAGAGATTACGAGAAGAGGAAGGGCTTGTCTATCAAATTTCTTCCTTCTTTGATTTTTACTCTGATTGTGCTCTCTTTGGGATTTACTTTGTTACCAGCCAAAAGTTTAGCCAGAAGGCATTAAGGATTATTTATGAGGTGCGAGAAAGATGTTATAAGGACCTCTTCTCGCCAAAAGAATTTGAGGTGGCACTCAATTTAACAAAGAGTTCGGTTATTCTTTCTCAGGAGAGCCCTTTACACCGGATGTTTGCCTTAGCAAAAAGTGAGTTGCTTTTTGGGGAGACTTTAACTTTGGAAGAAGTTTTGACCAATTACGAGAAGGTAAGATTAGAAGAAGTTAATTTTTTAGTTAGAGAAGTTTTAATGCCTCCTTTGGTGATTGCCGCAGTCGGCAGCCTAAAGGAAAAGGAGTTGGAATCGTTTCTATGATTCAGAAGGAGGTTGTAAGAAATTTTTCCAGGAGGAGATATGAAGGTTTTATTCATTAATAAGAAGGAAGTTTACGAACTACTTGATATGGCCGCAACGCTAAAGGCAACAGAAACTGCTTTTCGGGAGAAAGGGTTGGGGAATGTTCAGATGCCACCCAAGATGTATCTCTTCTATGAGAAATATGCCGGTGACCTACGGGTGATGCCTTCTTATATTACCTCATTGGATATTTCCGGAGTGAAGGCAGTGAATGTCCATACTAAAAATCCACAAACTTATAACCTGCCAACGGTGATGGCAACAATTCTTTTAATTGATCCCAAGAATGGCTTCCCCTATGCGGTGATGGATGGAACTTGGATAACAACGATGCGCACCGGAGCCGCCTCCGGCGTAGCAACAAAATATCTTGCCCGAAATGACAGTAAAGTCCTCTCTTTGGTTGGCTGTGGTGTTCAGGCGGAGACTCAGCTGGCAGCGATTTTGCTGGTTAAAAAGGTTGAAAAGGTAAAGGTGTTCGATGTTGCCCGAGAGCGGATGGAAGCATTTCAAAAGAAAATGAAAGGTCTCACCTCAGTACCAATTGTTCTTGCCTCTTCCTTAGAGGAGTGTGTGCGGGATTGTGATATCCTTTGCACTCTCACTCCGGTCCGGGAGCCAATCATTAGGCGTGAGTGGATAAAACCCGGGTGTCATATTAATGCGATTGGGGCGGATGCTCCAGGTAAAGAGGAATTAGACCCAAAAATTCTTTTGGCTGCCAAAATCTTCATTGATGATTGGGAGCAGGCGCTTCATTCGGGAGAAGTAAATGTTCCTTTTGCTAAGGGGATAATCAAAAAAGAGCATATCAAAGGAGAACTGGGGGATTTGATTTGTGGCAAAATTAAGGGGCGAGAAAATGAGCAAGAAATTACCATTTTTGATTCCACCGGCCTGGGAGTTCAAGACCTCGTCACCGCTGATTATGTTTACAAAAAGGCAAAAGAAAAAAAGATGGGAAAAGAATGGGAAATCATTTGAGGCGACTTAAAAGATGCGCATTTTAATGGTTTCCGATGTCTACTTCCCTCATATCGGTGGAATTCCGGTTCATATTTATAATCTCTCTTCGGAATTAAAGAAATTGGGGCATGAGGTGAAGGTTTTGACGACGAATTATTCCACCAAAATCCTTGATGGTGTTAAATACCTCCCGAATGAAGAAGACGTCTATCGGGTGGGTCGGGCAGTGGTGATTCGGTCTAATAAATCCTGGGCTTCAGTTTGTTTTGGTTTTCATTTGGGGCAAAAGGTAAAAGAAATTCTCTCTTACGGCTTTGATATTGTTCATATCCATGGTTCATTAGCCCCAACTTTGCCAATCTTGGTTTTGCGTCATTCCAAGGCGAAAAACCTTATCACCCTCCATTCCTATTACCGGAGGAGTAAGGGTTACACCTTCTTCCGGCCGTTTCTTCTTCCCTACTTTAAGAAATTGGATGGTGTAATTGCAGTTTCCCAGGCAGCGGTGGAAGCGACTCGGCGCTACTTCCCCGGTGAGTATTGTGTAATTCCCAACGCCATTGACCCTAACCAATTCTTGCCCAATCTTTCTCCTCTTCCCCAATTCATCAATCAGGGTCCCCGGATTTTATTCGTTGGTCGCTTTGAACCCAAAAAGGGGTTAAAGTATTTACTGCAAGCCCTACCCTTAATTAAAAAGTCTTTCCCCAAATGTCTCCTGATGGTCGTTGGTGCTGGTGTCTTTGGCTATTCTTATAAAGAATATATTGATGAAAGCGTGAGGGATAATGTGGTTTTTTTGGGTGTGGTTAATCCGCAGGATATTCCTTCTTACTATGCTACCTGTGATGTTTTCTGCGCGCCATCGGTTGATTGTGAAAGTTTTGGGATAATTCTCTTAGAGGCGATGGCTTGTGGTAAACCGGTGGTGGCATCCAATATCCCTGGTTACCGGGAAGTGGTGGATGATGGGGTAGATGGTTTTTTGGTTGAACCGCGCTCCCCAAGAGCAATTGCCGAAGGGATTTTAAGAATTTTTCAGGATGAAGGGACCAAGAGGCGAATGGGCGAAGCGGGGAGGAGAAAGGCGTTGGCATATTCCTGGGAGGAGATTGGCAAGAAGGTGGAAGAATTTTACCAAAAGATCTTAAATCGGTAAAAATTTCGATTGGAACAGAAAGGGGAATTTCTTAATCTTTTTAAGATAAAGAATTTCTTAGTATTTGCTTTCTCCCAGGCATTTTCTCTTTTTGGGGATAAACTGGACTATATGGCTCTTCTGGCGATGATTGCCTTTTTATCCCAGAAATACAACTGGGATACAGCAAAGGGAATTTCTTATCTTTCGGTCGTTATCACCCTCCCGACAATTCTTTTCGGTAATTTCGTTGGCGTCTTAATTGACCGGTGGGATAAAAGGAAAGTACTGGTCATCTGCGATTTGGTCCGGGCTTTTTTGGTTCTTGCTATTCCTTTAGTTGTTTTGGAAATTGGAAATCTCTTTCTGGTTTATCTCATAGCATTTTTTGTCTTTCTCTTCGGCCTTTTTTTTAATACCGCCCGTTTAGCGGTTATCCCCACCTTAGTTGCCCCCCGGCGGTTGCTGGCCGCGAACTCTTTTATTTCGCTCATTGGTCGGATAGCTACTTTTTTGGGGGTTCTTTTAGGGGGGGTGATTGTTGACCTTGACCTTTGGCGAAAGATTGGTATCCGATATCCTTGGAGTGCGGGTTTTTATATTGATTCCCTCAGTTATTGGGTTTCCGTCTTTGCCCTAATTTATATCTTCCGGCACCATTTGTGGGCCGGGGAAAGAAAAAAGGAAAGTCTTCTTGTTAAGGGGAAAAACCTTCTGGAAATGACCGGCACCAATATAAAAAAATTATTTCTCAATCTAAAAGAGGCTTACGCTTTAATCTTTTCTCTTCCCCCGGTCACTTTCACCTTTCTTTCTATCTTGGCCTTAGTGATGCTGGGCGCTGGGATTTTCGTCCTTTACATCCCAATCGTTCAAACTCTACCTTCTCCGTCCTTAAAAATTGGTAAGGAATTTGGACTTGGCTTAGGGACCCGGGGGGTTGGTTTTCTCGGTGCGGTTGGTTCAATCGGACTAATCATAAGTTCCCTCTCTTATGGCATTTTGGGACATAAAATTAGCAAGCAAATTATTGTGGTTATTTGCCTTTTCTTTTTAGGGGCAATTGCTATTTTCTCTTCTCTTTCTCATTCCGTTTTACTCCCTTTTCTTTTCGTTTTTCTCGGTGGACTTTTCCTTTCCCCAATCTTTATTGCTTGGGATACAATTTTGCAGGAGAGTGTGCCCAAGGAAATACAAGGTAGGATATTTTCTACCCGGGAATGGATTTTACACTTTTTCTTTGGTCTTTTCGCCTTCGTTTTAGGGCAGTTGACTACCTTTTTTGCCAAAAGAGATTTACTTCTGATTGTTGGGATTTTTGTGACCATATTCTCTTTCCTTCTATTCCCGTTGATTAAAAAAGGGGAAAAACCGTTTAACGGAGAAGAGGATGGAAGTAAAACTCCGACCTTTTGAACAATTTGCTTTCTATTACGACAGTTTTATGACGGAGGTGGTTAATTATAAGCAGTGGATTAATTACATCTTGGAGATTTGGCGAAGGGAAAAAAAAGAGGTGAAGACAGTATTAGACCTCGCCTGTGGCACAGGAATCCCAACATTTCTTTTACTGGAAAAGGGTTATGCGGTAACCGGTTTAGATTCCTCCCCGGAGATGCTTTCAGTCTTAAAGAAAAAGTTAGGGAAAAGAAACTGGGTGGAGGGAAAATTAAAAATTGTTTTGGCGGATATGAAAAATTTTCGGCTGGTTGAGAAATTTGATGCCGTGGTTTCCCTTTACGATTCTATCAACTATCTTTTGACCGAAGAGGATTTGAAAAGTTGCTTTCATTCGGTCTTTTTCGCCTTAAAGGAAGGGGGAATTTTCACCTTTGACATCAATACGATATTCTGTTTAGAAGAGATTTGGGATAATCAATCCTTCTGGCGGGAGAGTAAAGAACTTTTGACCTTCTGGCAGAATGAATACGATAAAGAAAAAAGGATTTCTACCCTTTATCTCAAATGTTGGGTGAAAGGTCCGAATCGAACTTACCTTGCCACTTTTGAAGAGACTCACCAAGAGCGGGGTTACGAATTAGAAAAAATTAGAGAACTCCTCAAAGCAGTTGGATTTTCTGAGGTAAAATTCTATCACCATCTCACTTTTGAGAAGCCATATCCTGAGACAAGTCGGGTAATGGTTGTGGCGATAAAGAGATAATATCTTAAAACTGATAATCTGCGCGGTATCCAGTTCTTGGTTTTAACTCTGACGCTTTTTGCCTATCCGCCTATAAAAAATTACTAAGTTCAGGTAAAGATGGGCTTTAAATTTGTACTTTGGTACCCCTAATGCTAGTTAGATACAAGGTTGTATCATAAAAGATACTGGTTTTAAGAGGTTATTCCCTCAGCCCAACCCTAAACATCCTTTTTAGAGTATTAAAAAGAGAGATTAGAAGGAAGGAGATAAGAAGGATAGCAATTCTATTTGTCTTGGGAGAACCGAAATTAAAGGAAATAGGGAAGAGGGGCCTAAAAGAAAGGGTTATTTCTACTCTTTTTCCATTATTTCTCTAAACTTACTAATAGGTGCGGTTATCAGGAAGAAAAGGGAAGAGTAATTTTAAATTTTCAGAAGGGCATTGTTTTCTATTAATACTTGCGTAAAAACTTTAAATCGGGGCTATTACTTTGTTTCACCTAGGGCAACCCCAAACTCATTTTTTAAGGTCTTAGAATTTTTTCTTGACAGGAGGTAAATTTTTTCTAAAATTGGGTGATGCCAAAATTGTCCTCCTTAGGCTCCTTTCCCTTCTTTTCCAAAATAAAGAAAATTGCGGAAAGGATAAGGGTCAATCTTTATTTAGTGGGCGGGCCTTTAAGGGATATTCTTCTTAAAAGAAGGGTGAAAGATATTGACTTAGCGGTTGATGGTGACAGTTTTAAGTTTGCTTCGGAATTAGCAAAATCGTTAAAAGGAGAAGTTTTTTTTTACCCCCAGTTTCTAACCGCAAAGGTAAAGTGGAAAGGCAGGATTATTGACATTGCCCGAACCAGAAAGGAAGTTTATGAAAAACCGGCCCAGTTGCCGAAAGTAACTCCTGCCGGAATTGAGGAAGACTTAAAAAGAAGGGATTTTACGATAAACGCTATTGCCTATGATATAAGAAAAGAGGAGATTCTTGACCCATTCACTGGGAAAAGGGATTTAGAAAAAGGGATTATTCGAGTCATTCATCCGAAAAGTTTCATTGATGATCCGACCAGAATCATCCGAGGGATAAGATTTGCCAAAAGATTCGGTTTTGAGATGGAAAAAAATACTCTTCGCTGGGCAAAAGAAGCGATAGAAGGTAGTTTTTTCTCCCTTTTATCCGGCGAACGTTTCTTACAGGAATTGAAATTAATAATGAAAGAAAAGAACTGGTTGATGATGATTAAAGAGATAAATCGTTTGGGAATCTTTAAGAGTTATTTGAAAAGGGATTTGCCGGAAGAGGCGATAAAGGGTTTGAATTTGATTAAAAGGGGTAGGAATATTTCTTCTGAACTTTTTCTTTTTTATCTCCTTTCCTTTTTTCCCCAAACCGAAAGATTGCCTTTAACCCGGGAAGAAAAAAGAGAGATTTTCGCTTTTCGAAAATTATATTCCTTAAAGCGGAGACTTTCAAAGGCGAGGAGACCTTCAACTATTTGTCAAATATTAAAGGGTTTCCCAATTTCCTCTTTGCGTCTGATTAAAGAATTATTTGCGAAAGAAGAAGGAGATAAGATAAGAGAATTCTTAAAACGATATAGAAAAGTTAAGACAATTTTGACGGGCAAGGAATTGAAAGGGCTCGGCATTAAGCCGGAGGTTAAGTATAGTGAATTTTTAACGAAAATCCTCTATCAAAGGTTAGATAAGAAAATTAAAACGAGAAAGGAGGAGTTAAGATATTTGAGAAGACTTTTGAGAAAATATGGATAGCAATTTCCTTTTAAGGTTACCTGTCATCTTATTTGGTTTAACAATCCACGAATATGCTCACGGCTATGTTGCTTATAAACTTGGTGACCCAACGGCTAAGTTTTCTGGGCGGCTAACCCTTAATCCCTTAAAACACCTTGACCCGATTGGCGTTATCTCGGCAATACTTTTTCAGATTGGCTGGGCAAAACCGGTGCCGATTGACCCATTTAATTTTCGGGATATGAAAAAAGGAATTTTGTTAGTTAGTTTGGCTGGACCGGGGGCAAACTTTATTAGTGCCTTTCTTTCTGGAGTTATAGCAAGATTTTTGAATACTTCTCCCTTCTTCTTCCAGTTATTTTCCCTCTCGGTCATTTACAATCTTATCTTTGCCTCTTTTAATTTGATACCAATTCCCCCTCTTGACGGCTCTAAGGTTCTAAGTTATATTTTACCATCAAGGATTGGTTTTTATTTTATGGAGTTAGAGAGATACGGCTTTTATTTACTTTTAATTATAATCGTTATGGGCAACCTATTGGGTATGCCGGTTTTATTCTGGATAATTAACCCGTTTGTTAGTTTTTTCTACCGTTTATTTGTTGGTTAATTGAGTGGCGATGAGTATAAGAAGGAACAGAAAAGATAAATCAAAAAAAGGGAAAAAGGAAATTTTTGGAGGTATTCTTCTCCTCATTGCTATTTTACTTTTCGTTAGTCTCTTTTCTTATCATTTGGGCAATAGGACAAAGGAGGCAAATTACTGCGGGGTAGTTGGTTCTTTTTTAGGTTATTCTTTTACATCCTTTTTTGGATTTTTCTCTTATCTCTTTGCCTTTTTTCTTTTTCTTTTTGGTCTGAATTTAGTTTTTAATAAAGGTTTAAGGGGGGTGATAACTTTTTCTCTTAAAATCCTCACCTTTTCCTTTCTTTTTAATGCCTTCTTGGGTTATGTAAATTTAAATCAAGAAATAGTAGGAAAATCGGGAGTCTTTCTCGGTAAAGTTTTTCATACCGTCTTAGGAAGTTTTGGTGGGTTTATTATCCTTCCCGGTCTTCTAATCCTTCTTTTTGTCATCTTTACAGGTATAAAAATTCCTCTTTATCGGCTCTCTTCTCTTATCTTCCACTTTTTCCTTTTATTATTTCAAGGGGTGGGGCGGTTCTTTCTATTTCTTATCAATTTTAAGAGAAGGATTGTCCAGTCAAAAAGAAATAAGGTCGAAATAGTCCAAAAAGATGTGGAGATGAAGTCTATAGAAAAAGAAACCCCCGCCGAGGATAAATTAAAAGAAGAGGAGAAGGTGAGTGCTACAGAAGAAGAGGAATTAGAGAGGAGTTTCACCGAAGAGTTTGTTTCCGCTTTGGAAGAAGAGGAAGGAGAAGAGGTTTTCAAAAATGACAAGGAATTGAAAGAAGAGGCGGAGATTCTTTTGGGAAAATTGAAGGAGTTTGCTATTGAAGGCGAGATTACAGGAGTTCTTACCGGTCCCGTGATTACTCGTTTTGAGTTCCAGCCGGCACCGGGAATAAGGATTCAGCAAATTGAGAATTTAGTAGATGACTTGGCCCTTTCTTTAAAGGCAGAAAGAATAAGAATATTAGCGCCAATTCCAGGAAAGGCGGCCGTGGGTATTGAAATTCCTAATAAGAAAAGAAAGATTGTTCGCCTCCGGCCCATTCTCCAAAGCGGGATATTAGATTCTTTGCCATCACCCTTATCTTTTGTTTTGGGGAATACGATAACCGGTGAGCCCTATATTGCCGATTTGCGACAGATGCCCCATATCCTGATTGCTGGAACAACTGGCTCCGGGAAGTCAGTTTGCATAAATTGTATTCTCTCATCAATTATTTATCGTTCTTCTCATTATGATGTCCGATTCTTAACCATTGACCCGAAGCAATTGGAATTGCCGATTTATGACCCAATTCCCCATCTTTTGGGTTTAACCACCACTGACCCACAGAGTGCCCCAAAGGAATTGGACCGAATAATCCAAGTAATGGAGATGCGTTATTCCGAATTTGCCCGAATTGGGGTAAGGGATATTGAAACTTATAATTCCCAATGCGAAAAAAATGGAAAGAAAAGGAAACCTTACATTGTAATTATTGTTGATGAACTGGCGGATTTGATGAAAACAGTAAAAGACCCCGGAGAAATGGAGAGGCGAATTACCCGTTTAGCCCAGATGTCCCGAGCGGTTGGCATCCATCTCATTTTGGCAACCCAAAGACCCTCAACGGATGTGATCACCGGCTTGATTAAGGCAAATTTCCCCTGCCGGATTGCCTTTCAGGTTGCTTCCAAAACCGATTCCCGAATTATTCTTGATATGAATGGAGCAGAAAGTCTCTTAGGGAAGGGGGATATGCTCTTTTTGCCACCGGGAAAAGGGGAGCCGATAAGATTGCATGGGGCATTCATCTCGGTTGAGGAGACTAAACGGTTAGTCAATCTTTGGGCGAAACGCTACTTAAAAGAACTCCTTCAGGGTCTAACCCAAAGACCAGCGAGAAAGGCAGAGGAGATCGTGAAAAGTGGGGTGATTGATATTTTAATTAATAAGGAAAAGGCAAGTATTGAAGAAGAACGGAAACGGCTGGCGGAAATCTTAACCGAAGAAATCGCTGAGCAATTACTCTCCTTAGAATATCATACTCTCTTAGAAGAAGAAGCGGAAATGGCTAAGTTCAAAAAAGAAGAAATAAACTTAACCGAAGAGATTGATGAGTATTTCCCGGAGGCGGCTCGGTATGTCTTTCAATATAAAGAGGCATCGGTTTCTATGCTCCAGAGGAAATTGGATGTGGGTTGGGCAAGGGCCGGAAGAATTATTGACCAATTAGAAAGGGCGGGGATTGTTGGTCCTTATGCCGGTTCAAAATCAAGAAGGGTTTTAGTGGAGACCGAAGAGGACTTGGAGGCAATTATCAGAAAGGTTATTAGTGGGAAAAGGAATTGATGAATAAAGAATTAGAGAAAAAAATTACAGAAGAAGTAATCCGTTTGGTCCCGGCAGAAGATAAGGAAAAACTTACTACTTTCATTAACGCCCGTCCCTTGGCAAAAACCAAAGAGAAGACTTTAAGTTTTACCATTGAAGGTTATAAGATTGCCTTCTATCAATACGAAGATTTAATCACCAAGGAAAAACTTTTAGAAATCTGGTTTTATGATGTGGAAGAGCCGATTGGTTATGTCCGCCTTGACCCGGAATGGAAAAATCCGAATGACGACGGCAAGAAAAGATGGGAAATTACCCGGGCTTACATTCGTCCCAAATACCGAGGGAGAAAACTCTCCCCTT
>JBDRVU010000015.1:0-14361 GCA_039802085.1 Caldifarciminota bacterium | reverse complement strand
TGAAATAACCCAACTTCTAAAAAGACTTGACGAGGCATATCGTAAAAAGTATAGTCTTTCCATAGAAGAAGAATGAAAAGTATCCAAATTATCAACAAAATTTACATCCTAGCTATGGTAAGATTTTATTTTGATGAAAGACATTAAGTAGGGCGTCTTTACTTATTAAAAATTTTTGTTATAATTTCTTAGAAAGCCGATTAACTAACGGCGGCAGATATTTGGAGGAAAAATGAAAGTTGATTTTAAGCCGGGTGATATTGTCCGGGTTCATACGAAATACCGAGAAGTGGAAAGGGATAAAGAGAAAGGAAAAGAAGAGATTAAGGAGAGAACCCAGGTCTTTGAAGGGACGGTCTTAAAAATAAAAGGGGAAGGCGCATCAAAAACCTTTACCGTCAGACGGATTTCCCGTGGGGTGGGGGTGGAAAGGATTTTTTTCTTTTCTTCCCCCCTTTTAGTAAAGGTGGAGGTTAAGAAAAGAGGTAAAGTCCGTCGGGCGAAACTCTATTATCTAAGAGAAAAGAAAGGGAAAGCAGGAAGGGTTAAGACCAAGGAGGCAGTTTTATCTAAGGATAAAGGGGAAGGTGAAACGACAGAAAGAGATTAAATCTTGGGAAGATGGGAAATTAATTGCCGGGGTTGATGAAGCGGGAAGAGGTCCTTTGGCTGGTCCGGTAGTTGCCTGTGCCTTAATCCTCAAACCGGGGACAAAAATAAAGGGGATAAAGGATTCCAAACTCCTCTCTCCCAAAAATCGGGAAAAGCTCTATCTCGTTATTAAAAGTAATGCTTTAGCAATTGGGATCGGGAAGGTAAGTGAGAAAATGATTGACCGGCTGAATATTAGGAAGGCAACACTTTTAGCGATGAAAAGGGCAATCTTAAAACTCAAATCAAAGCCGGACTTAGTGGTGGTTGATGGGAATGATTGTCCCAAGATAAAATTGCCAATTTTCTCTTTAATTGGTGCGGACCGGAAGGTGTTTTCCTGCGCTTGTGCCAGTATTATTGCTAAGGTCGAGCGAGATAAAATAATGGTTCGATATCATAAACTTTATCCAGAATATCAATTTGCAATTCATAAGGGATACCCAACAAAGAGACATAAAGAACTCTTAAGGCGCTACGGTCCTTCCCCGATTCATCGGTTGACATTTACTCCGGTTAAGGAGGTAATTAGCAGATGAATAAAGGAGAGAAAGGGAAAAAGGGGGAGGAGATAGCTAAAAGGTTTTTGGAAGGTCAGGGTTATAAAGTTATTGAACAAAACTACCGGACAAGATTCGGGGAAATTGATTTGATTTGTGAGAAAGGGAATTCAATTATTTTTGTTGAAGTGCGCCAGAAGAGTGGAAGGCAATTTGGCGAACCGGTGGAGAGTATTGATAAAAGAAAGATTGGGAAAATTAAGCGAACTGCGGAACATTTCCTTTCGGAAAGGGGTATTTATGAGAAGGAGATAAGATTTGATTTATTTTCCATTATTGGCAAAAAATTTGAATTAATCCCCAATGTTTTCTAAGATTTTTTCCGCCAGTATCTTAGGGATTGACGCCTATCGGGTTGAAGTGGAGACGGATTTAGCGATGGGTTTACCTTCTTTTACCATTGTGGGGCTGCCGGATACCGCGGTGAAGGAATCCCAACATCGGGTAACAACCGCGATTCGCAATGCTGGTTTTCCCTTTCCGTTAAGGAAAATTACGGTTAATTTAGCACCAGCGGATATTAAAAAAGAAGGGGCTTCTTTTGATTTGCCAATTGCCTGTGGTATTCTTTCGGCTTTTAATATTATTCGGGGGACTGCTTCGGGCAATTTTCTTCTGAGTGGGGAACTGGCTTTGGATGGTCGGCTCCGACCGATTCGGGGAGCAGTTTGTCTTGCTACCCTTTGTCGGAAAAACGAATTCCAGGGTTTTATTTTACCAAGGGATAATGCGCCGGAAGCGGCTTTGGCGACAAATGTGCCAGTATTTCCTGCGGAAAATCTCAGTCAGGTCGTTCGTTTTCTAAATGGTGAGGAAAGAATTGAACCGATTAAGGTTGATATGGAGAAAGTCTTTAAGGAGGCACAGGAGTATTATGTTGATTTTTCTGATGTGAAAGGCCAAGAGCATGCCAAAAGGGCATTGGAGATCGCCGCGGCGGGTGGGCATAATGTTTTAATGTTAGGACCACCCGGGACGGGCAAGACGATGCTCGCCCGGAGGGTACCAACAATTTTGCCACCGATGGAATGGGAAGAGGCATTAGAGACAACAAAGATTTATTCGGTTTATGGTGCTTTAGAACCAGGTCAACCAATTATTGCCATCCGGCCATTCCGCTCGCCGCACCATACTTCCTCAGAGGCGGGGACAATCGGGGGTGGTGTCTTTCCGAAGCCGGGTGAAGTGTCATTAGCCCATAACGGGGTTCTCTTTTTAGATGAACTACCGGAATTCCATCGGGATGTATTGGAATCTTTAAGGCAACCATTAGAGGATGGATTTGTGGTAATCGGCCGGGCAAAGATGAGCATTACCTATCCAGCTCGTTTTCTCCTTTTAGCTTCAATGAATCCCTGCCCCTGCGGTTATTTCTCGGACCCGTTGCGGGAATGCACCTGTTCCCCTTATCAAATTTCCCGTTATCGAAAAAAGATTTCCGGTCCTTTATTGGACCGGTTTGATATCCATATCCAGGTTCCTTCTTTAAGATTTGAGGAGATTACCAAAAAGGAATTAGGTGAGTCATCAAACGTAATTCGCCAGAGGGTGATAAAGGCAAGAATGATTCAGACGGAACGATTTAAGGAGATAAAAGGAAAGAGGCGGATTTTTGCCAATTCCCAGATGGAGACAAAAGAGATAAGGCGGTTTTGCCAGATTAGTAGGGAGTCAGAAAATTTGTTAAAAAATGCCATTGAAAAATTTGGTTTTTCGGCGCGGGCTTACGACAGGATATTAAAGGTTGCCCGGACGATTGCTGATTTAGCGGGAAGTGAAGGTATTGAGCCAGTCCAGATTGCGGAGGCGATTCAATATCGGAGTTTTGACCGGAGTGCTTGGCAATAGTCGCGGGGGTGAGCCGCATCATCTTTCTAAACCTTCCTATACCCTCCTTATCGCCTCACCCCCGCAATGATTAAAATCCTAAATAGGAACTGAAAAAGTCATTGCTATCTAAGGGTTGAAGTGGAGATGCTAAGAGCCGAAATAATTTGGAATTCGGAGGTTAATTCAGAATAATAAACTTTACTTCTCGGCGTTTTCCTTTCATTTCCAGCCGCAAGAGATAAATTCCGGGGGGAAGTTTTTTAATGACTAAGGAGTTAGATTGGGGGGAGGTACTTAATCCGGTTGCGAAATAGGCAATCTCACCGAGAATGTTATAGATTTTTAAGGTAAATGCCCCTTCTTCTGGTAGGGACCAATAAACGGTAGATATTTTGCTTGCCGGGTTTGGGACAATTTTGATTTCCCAATCTTTTTTCTTTTCTCGTTTTTCCTCAATACCCTGAGGGTGGCTTACTGAAATTAAGCCGATTTGGGAATTATTACCGGGGACGAAATCATTAAAATAGGCGGTTGTGCATTTTCTTTGATAAACTCCCGGGGGGCAATTTACTGACCAATCGGGGAAATTGACTATAGTGGTGGCATAGGGATAAATAGGGTCAACCACAGCCAGGGCATTGTAAAAGTTGCCAATCCGATAATAGACCGGTGTCCCGGCAATGGCGGGGGAATTATTGCCGATTTCCGCCTGAACCGGAACGATTGTGCCAGAATCAACCGTAGCCGGTGGTTCAGTAAGAGCAAGAGTCCAAATGTCAATCCGGGGGGTGGAGATACCATAAAGAATGACATCATCAAGATACACCCCATCGTAGGTTATTGTGTCGTTACTTTTGAAGTGGAAACGAATCCCATCCGCCTCCCGAGGTAAAATATAAGAATAAGTTGCCCATTGCTGATAACGACCGGTGCGAGTTAAGAGAGTCCGCCAGGTATCACGGGAGCGATATTTCACATAGATAGAATCCCTGCCCTGTTCTAAATGGCGATAGAAAGAGAAACGCAAAAGACCATAATCATAACTACTGAGGTTAAAAAATCGGTCAATACCATTATTCTGGTTATTATAGTAACCATAGCCATTAATCGGTGCGCATTTGGCACTATAAGGGGCACTATTGGAACGGTTATTTACTCTTATCCACTGGTAATTTCCCCATAGGGTCCAATTGGCGGGAAAATCGTCCATACCATCATAGAAAAGGACATTTAAGGTGCGCATTATGCCATAGGTAATTAGATCATCAATATAGACCCCTTCTCCTTGTCCGGTGCTATCGCTATTAAAGCGAAAGCGAATCCGAGTTGCGGTATTGGGAATCTCCGAGATGGTGATAAACTGCCAGAAGGGATATGAACCATCTCTCTCCCAGGCGGTGGTCCAGGTGACGCCATTGTCGGTGGAATAAAGAAACTCCAAAAAATCTCCCTCATCAGTATCCTGCCAAAGCCAAAAGGTGATTGTGCCAATATCATAACTACTGAAATTAACCCTTCTTTCCATCCAGACCGAGACATTATTATGATATTGAAGATGAGGGGTGCATTTTACCGAATAGGAATGGGAATACCAACGATTTTCTTTTTTTGTCCAGTATTCATTAGGAGTTCCTCCTAAGGTCCAGGAATCGGGAAAGGTAGAAAAATTATCTCCGAGTATTACCCTTTGGCTGAATAAGAGACTGAAAGAAAGAAAAGAAAAGAGAATAAATTTATTTACTTTACTTCCATTTAATTTGTCCATTATTGCTAATTATAAAGGGAAAAAGAGAAAAGTCAACTATTCATTTGGTTATAATGTTTTAAATCACAAGAAGATTCTGGCTAAAATAAAGGTATTAACGATGCCTAAAAAATTATCTGATGAGATAACTTTTTAATAGGAGCAAAATCATTTTAAGTTATTTATTTTTAATGACTTAAAGGCATTGGGACAAAAAGATAGGGGTCAGTTCCCCCTACGGCATCCCTGGGGGGTAAAAAGTAATAATTATTCCCCCAATACTTTCCCTAATCCCTTCTGCCCTTTCTCCCCTAATTTTTTCTTCCCTTCCTTCCCTTTTTTCTCTTCTATTTCCTCTACCAGTTTCTTCCTCTCTTTCTCCACCCTTCTCTTGGTCCATCCTTTTGCTCCTTACTTCTCCCTTTTCTCTCCCAACCCTCTCTTCCAAATTCTTAGGTCAAAACTTTTAATTTCCTTTGGCTATAATGTTCTTAAATTGGCTAAAGTAAAGGCATTTTTCAGGCTCATCTTGACCATGACCGTTCAATAGATAATGCTAAAATCAGAAAATTCGCCGGTTGGCTCTTCGTAATAGATTTCTATATTGGTAACCCGAGCACCGGGAGGACCTTCTCTTAATTTTTTGAGCCACTCATTTATTTCTTTCTCTTCCCCTTCGCCTACCGCTTCTACCCGACCATCAATAAGATTTCTCACCCAACCTTTAATTTTTAACGCCTTTGCCTGACGTCGGGTAAAGTCCCGGAAGAAAACCCCCTGGACAGTTCCCGAGAGATAAAGATGGACCCTCATTTTTTTAATATCCGGACATCGCCGCGCCGGACGGTAATTCCTTGGGTATCAAAATAGTTTAGGAGCGGTATCACATATTTGCGGGTCGTGTTTAATTTTTCCCGATACTCGGAAGCGGTAACTTCTCCTTTTTCTTTTAGGAGATGGAAAAGTATCTCTTCGGCCTTCTTAATAGTTTCTTTGGGAAAAAGATAATTTTCAATGGCGACCAATTCACCGGTCTCTTTTAATATCGTGATTACTTTGGCTAATTTCTTCTCTTGGGGAAATTGATTTGTTAATCCTTTTTCATCCGGTGGGGAAAAACCCTCCTTTTTTAAGAAGTCAATAATCCTAACCATTAACTCTCTTTCCTCGGCGGATAGAGAAATCTTAAATTCGGCTAATTTTATAATCTCTTTATCTTGGGTGAGGATATTTTCGGAAAGCAATTCTTTAATTGCCTTTGTCAAAACTATTGGCGACACCTCTCTTTCTAACTGGCTTTTTAATTCGGAAATCCTCATCCCGCTGCGGAGTGGATTTTTTTTATGGAAATCGGCCAAAATTTGTTTAATTTTTTCCTTTATTGCCTGATAGTTGTCAGTAGCGATGTAACCGGCAATCCATAATATCTTCCCCTCTTTTTTTAGTTCATCCAATTTTTCGTTAAGAAAGGATAAACCAACCCTTCGGCCCAATTCTTTTTCGCTTATGGGAGCAAATCCTCGGTGGTTAATTATTTCCTGAATTTTTGTCTTTTTATCTTCAGAATTTAAGCGAGAGAGATGTTGGAGGAAAAAAGGGTTATGTCTTTTTATCTTTCTTTCGTCTAATTCCAGGACCTTTCCACCACCTATGGTTAGGGGTGGGCTAAAACTCCGAACAATAAATCGGTCACCAATTTCCGAAACAACCATTTCCTCGGTGAAGATTTGGGCATAACCACTCGCTCCGGGTAAGAGTTCTTCGTGCTCTAAGAGAATAATCCGGGCTAGGGTCTCCTTTGTGCCGATATGTAGTTTCACCGACATCCGATTTTTTATTGGGAAGGGGTTAGTTTTAATAGCGGTGAGGTAGGTATTAAGGAAATGGGTTGGGGTTAAACTCCCTGGTTCAATTAAGACATCGCCTCTTAAAATCTCCTCCTTCTCTGCTCCGATGAGATTAATCGCGGCCCGCTCACCAATCTCAGCCTTTTCTACTCTCTTTTTGTGTTTTTCTATTCCCCGCACCCGAATCCTCAACCCTTTCGGAGAAATCTCCAAGTTGTCATCAATTTGACAGGAGCCAGAGAGGATTGTTCCTGCCACAACTTGGCCAAAGCCTCTAATTTTGAAACTGCGGTCAATGGGCATGCGAAAGTATCCCCGGTCCTCCTTGGCCGGAGCCTGGTCAATCAGGTGGTCAAGAATTTCTTTTAATTCCGCTATCCCCTCGCCAGTAATTACGGAGGTGGCAATAATTGGCGATGCCGCCAAATAGCTTTCCGCCACCAAGTTTTTTATCTCCTCTTTTACTGCTTCCAAGAACTCTTTTTCTACGGTGTCAATCTTGGTGATAACAATAATACCCCTTTTAATCCCCAGGAGTTTTGTTATTTCCAAATGCTCAATCGTCTGGGGTCGCACTCCTTCGTTGGCAGCGACGGTGAAGAGGACTAAATCAATGGTTGTTGCTCCAGCAATCATATGCCGGATAAACTTCTCATGACCCGGAACATCAATGATTGTGGCATTTTCACTATAAAAGGCAAAGCCTAAATCGGTTGTCATCCCTCTTTCCCTTTCTTCTTTTAGGCGGTCCGGGTCATAGCCGGTTAAAGCTTTAATCAAAGCGGTTTTACCGTGGTCAACGTGCCCAGCGGTGCCAATGACATAATGCATAATTATAGTTCAAATGAAAATAAAGAGATTGTCCCCCTGACCTCTTGGCGGTGAGACCGCACAATAACAATCCACTCCTTTTCTTTAACCTTTTTTGCCCCTCCTTCATATTGTCCCCTTTTTCCTTTTGCGAGAGGATAGTATTTTTAATTCCTCACGGTATTTGACTACGGTGCGCCGGGCGATATTCACCCCTTCTTCTTTCAAACGGGAAACGATTTCGTCATCGGTGAGAGGAGAGGAGGGGTCTTCATTTTCAATCAACTGCTTCACTCTTTCCTTCACACTAACTTTTGATTTTTCACCTATCCCCGAAGAGAAGAAATAACGGAGGGGAAAGATACCGGTGGGCGTGGAGAGATATTTTCTAACAATCGCTCGGGAAATGATGGAAGGATGAATACCCAAATCTTTCGCGCAATCCTTAATCGTCAGGGGGAGGAGAGAGCCGCTACGGAAAAATTGAGCCTGTTTTTCCGTAATATAGCAAACAATTTTATTAAGCATCTTCTTTCGGGCAGAAATCGCCTTGATGAATTTCAAGGCGTTCCGCACCTTTTCTTTGGCGAACGCAACTTCTTCGGCGGTATAGGAATTCGGATTATTTAATACATCCCGATAATACGATGCGATCCGGAGAGAGGGGAGATACTCATCACGAAAGAAGATATTTATTTGGTCGCCTTCAATTTTAATTTCAAAGTCCGGTTCAATATAGGTGAGGGGGTTGGAATAATACTGGCGAAGTGGTCTCGGTTCTAAGATTTTTAGATTCGTTAGCGCCTTTTCCACTTCTTTCAATTCCTTTTTTATCTCTTTGGCAATTGTTTTGTAGTCCATTTTGAGCCAGGGCTCGTAAAAGTTTTCTATTATGCGATACTCTAAGGAATCGGAGGAGAAGCCTCTCTTCTCTAATTGAGCTAAAAATGCCTCCTGTTTTGTGAATGCCCCAATTCCGCCGGGTTCAATTGATTTAATCACTTGCAAAATTTTCTTTAGTTTATCTTCGTCAATCTCAAGGTTTTGGAGAATTTCTTCTCGGGTCATTGTTAAGAAGCCATCTTCGTCTAAACTTTGCAAAATGTATTCCGCATAGGGATGGTCTTCTTTTGGGAGTTCTGCCCGAATGAGTCCGATAATCGCATCAATTGGGCTTTCTGGTGCCGGGGGGGAAAAATCAGAAGGTTCTTCCTCGGTTCTAATGGTTGGCGAGTAATAGCCTTCTTCGGGTAAAAGGTCAGTATAATCAAACTCTTCATCTTTCCTTCTCGCCTCGTGGCGAAGCGACGGGTCTTCTCCTTTTGTCTTTTCTTCTTCTTCCAACGCTTCTTCACTTTCTAAAGATTCTTCCAGGCAAGGATTTTTTTCTATCTCTTCTCTTAAAACCTGTTCCAGTTCTAAGGTGGGTAAGGCGAGAAGTTTCAAATTAAGAAGAAGTTGCGGTGTGAGGATTAATTTTTGTTGGAGTTTTAATTCCTGTTTCATATGCGAAACCGCGCGCCGAGATATAATTGACGAGCGGATTCATTTTCAATCAAATCCTTAGCAGTGCCGGCAAAAAGAACGCGGGAGTCATAAATGAGATAGGCGCGGTCAGTTATCTCTAAGGTCTCACGGACATTATGGTCTGTGACTAAAATCCCAAGATTTTCCTTAGCTAAATTTTTAATAATATTTTGAATCTCCTGACGGACAATTGGGTCAATACCCGTGAATGGTTCATCAAGGAGAAGAAAGTCGGGTTTTCCGGCTAAGGCGCGGGCTAATTCCGCTCTTCGCCTTTCCCCTCCAGAAAGGGTATCACCCCGCCGGTCCTTTAAGTGACTAATCCCTAACTTATTGAGGATTTCGGACAAAACCTCTTCTCTTTTTTGGTTGAAATTGCCAGTCAATTCAAGTATGGCAAGGATATTTTCGGCTACCGTTAATTTCCGGAAAATTGATGCCTCCTGGGGCAGATAACCAATACCCAAACGGGCGCGTTGATAAACGGGCAAGTTAGTAATATCTTTACCGTCAAGAATGATTTTACCTTCCTTTAGTTTCAAAAATCCAGTCATTATCTGGAATGTTGTTGTCTTGCCGGCGCCATTCGGTCCCAAAAGACCAACGATTTCTCCCCGGTTTACTTCAATTGTGACATTACAAACGACCAATCTCTTACCATAGGCTTTAGAGATATTTACCGCGTGCAAGCCAGAATTTTCTCTATTCATCTGATAATTACTCGGCCGTAGGTTACTCCAGCCATGGTTATTACGGAAACTTCGCCCTTAGCAACTTTGGCAATAAACTCCTCACCACCAATCTCCACCTTTTCGCGGTTTGTCTGATAGACCACGGAAACATCCCCCATCACCTTCATTAATCTTACTTCACCTTCTTCGGCAAAAAAACGAAACTCATTTCCTTTTACCTCTTCCTTTTCCCCAATGAGGCGGGGATTGCCCAGAGCGATTCCCGAATCGCCAGATAGAAGATAAATTAAGGTGTCGCAGAAAATGGAACTGTTTTTCTGTCGGATTTCAACATTCACTTTGAAGACTAACTGTCTCAAAAGGCCATCATAAAGAAAATTATTACCAATGACCGTAGTGGTTTCCTCTCCTTTTAACAAAAGGACCGGTTTTTCCCTAATTATTCCCCTTTTATTTGACAAGTTATAGATGGCATCACCACCGGTTAATTCCATATCTTTTTCCTTTAAGATTAAAAGCACCTCTTTGCTCTTCGCTTCCTTCTTTTCACCATCCCATAAAACGCGTTGGGTAAAGATTTTTAATGACTCAAAGTTTAACTCAACATTTTTGAACAGTTCACTCGTCTGGGAACTTAGAAAATAGATACAAGAATCACTTTTTATTTCTCCATCTTCACTGCGGATGACAACGGAATCTAAGAGAATGAATAAATTTCGGTTGGGGAAATAGAAACCCGACTTGGCGAAAATTTCGGTCCGGGCATCTAAGATCCGGAGACCTTCGGAAAAATGGGTAACCCTCCCCTCTCGCTCTTGGATTATTTCCATCCTTTTTGCCTTAATCTCCGCACCGGGCAGAAGGGCAAAGAAAAAGAAGAAGAAAGGGAAAACCGGAAAAACATTTATAAGGGGTTTAAACCTTGAATCTAGGGCTTTATTTAAACTCATAATCCGATTTGCCTTCAATTTCACTCTTAATTGTGATCTTAGATAGTTCTGCATCAGATACCAATCCTTCGCCTTCAATCACCGCTTGCGGATTTTTAATAAGGATGTGGGCATCCGTTTCAATTTTCTGGGCAGAATTGTTCCAAACTAAGGAGTCGGTAAAAAGGTAGATAGAATCTTCGGTAGCGACCACCACCTCACCTTTGGCGACCAAATCGGATGTTTTGGTAAAGACCTTTCCTTCCCGGGCGGTGAGATAAGAGGTAATTTGGCAATTAGTGAAGAAATAGACTCGGGGTTCAATCACGGCAATCTCCCCCTTATCTTCATAAAGAAGTGCCTTCTGGGCATAGATCCGGTAGAGTTTGTTTCCGGAAACCGATTCCTCCATTTCAAAGGAGAGAGTAATTTGACTCGGTGGTGATTTTCCTTCTTTTGGGCGGGAAGAGTTCTGACAGAAAAAGCACAAGGTAAACAGGCAATAGGAAATGGCGAAATGAAGTTTCATCTATTTCCCCCAGAAGACCCATTCTTCCGGATACTTTTTGATATATTCTCTGGCGACCTGGGCAAATTCTTCGGGCGAACTCACCCTTTTGAGAAAGATTATGACTTCTTTACCATTCCGATGGGCAAATAGCGAATAAAGGGGCGCCTTGGTTCTTCTTGCTAAAATGAACGGAGTTTTAATGACACCGAACCCTTTCCAAAATTTTGGTAGGGAAATTCGCTTGACGCGCTGGGTATTATCCCCAGCAAATCCTAAAAGAAAACCCGATTTTAATAAATTAACCATCTCCCAAAGGTTAGAAACAAGTTTCGCTCCGGTCGCCTTTCTTATCCGTGTGAGAATTCTCTCCAAGAAAGGGTTCCTCTGTTTACTAACCGCAATCGCTACTGGATAGCCCAAAGTGGAAAAAATAGCAGGGAGGATTTCCCAAATCCCAAAATGGAGGGTTAAGAATATCATACCTTCGCCTTTTTTGATATTATCGCCGAGAAAGCGCAATTTGTCAAGTTGCCAACTTTGGTTAAGCATCAGGGCAAAGTTTTCCCCCAGTTTTTTCGCATTTCGCCACCAGAAGGAAGGGTCATTCTTCCCAAAGAGGGAATAAAAATTTCTTTCTATCTCCGGTCGGTAATTTTTTGAAAAAAGATAAGAAAGGAGGAGGAGGCGAAAAGAAATAGAAAATAATTTTAGCATCGTTTTTCTTTTCGGTAATCCAGGGCGGCGTTTAAAAAGGCAACAAAGAGGGGATGGGGACTTAGTGGTCGGGATTTAAACTCTGGATGGAACTGGGTGGCAATAAAGAATGGAGAATCTCTTAACTCAATCACCTCCACCAACTTTCCATCCGGGGAAAGACCGGAAGCGACGAGACCGTGTTTTTCCGCGATCGGCAAGAATTCTTGATTTACTTCGTAGCGATGGCGATGCCGTTCATAAATCAAATTTATGCCATAAACGCGATGGGCTAAGGACTCTTTTTTCAGAAGGCAAGGGTAGGCCCCTCGGCGTAAGGTCCCACCCATTCCTTTATTGGTAGCGTGTTCTTCCATTAGGTAAATGACCGGATAGGGTGTAGCCGGGTCAAATTCTGTGGAATTCGCTTCCGTTAATCCACAGACATTGCGGGTAAATTCAATCACTGCGCACTGCAAACCGACACAGAGGCCTAAATAAGGAATCTTTTTTCTACGGGCATAACTTATGGCATTGATTTTTCCCATCATCCCCCTTGCGCCAAAACCCCCGGGTACTAAAACACCGTCCACACCGGAAAGTAATTCATCACTTCCTGATTCTTCCAAATTCTCGGAATCAAGCCAACGGATTTTTACCCGAATTCCGGTTTGGGCGGAGGCGTGGCGGAAGGCTTCGATGACACTCTTATAGGCATCCTTGACATTAAGATATTTGCCGCAGAAACCAATTTCAATCTCTTCTTTTGGATTATCTAACCGATTAACAAAATCCTGCCAGCGTGTTAAGAGGGATTCGGAAGAAGAACCTTTTAATCCGAGATATTGAAAGATCAACCAATCTAATTTCTCTTCGTGAAAGATTAAAGGGAGGCGATAGATATTTGGGGTATCAACGGCTTCAATCACCGCCTCTTTCCGCACATTACAGAAAAGGGCAATTTTATTACGCAGCTCGGTCGGCAACGGTCTTTCGGTTCGGTAGATAATAATATCCGGCTGAATCCCAATCTCCCTCAATTCCTTAACCGAATGTTGGGTGGGCTTCGTTTTAAATTCCTCGACGGAGCGGAGAAAAGGAACAAAGGTGAGATGGACGAATAAGACAGAATCTTTCCCTTCTTCTAATGCTAACTGGCGTGCCGCCTCTAAGAAGGGGAGACCTTCAATATCACCAACCGTGCCCCCAATTTCTACTATCACACAGTCAACATCTCCTTCTGCCAATAGCCTTATCCTTTCTTTAATTTCACCAGTGATATGAGGCACAACTTGAATTGTCCCTCCCAAAAAGGCACCCGCCCTTTCTTTGTCAATCACAGAAAGGTAAACCTGGCCAGCAGTGAGATTATTCTCTTTGGTTAAGTTTTCGTTCAAAAAGCGCTCATAATGACCAAGGTCTAAATCAGTTTCTGCACCGTCTTCGGTGATGAAGACCTCGCCGTGCTGGAAAGGACTCATTGTTCCCGGGTCAACATTAATATAGGGGTCAAGTTTTAATAAGTTAACTTTTAGTCCCCGAGACTTTAAGAGAAGACCAATTGAAGCAGTAACAATCCCCTTGCCTAAAGAAGAGACGACCCCGCCGGTAACAAAAATGAATTTTGCCTGACTCACAAGTTATTATACCAAATTGCCAAGATAATGCAAGGGATGGTTTTATGTAACCTAAGGCAATTGCTTCTTGACTTTATAAAAGGGCTCTATTAATATCAATCTATGCGTGTAAGCATTATAGTAACTTTGGCGATTGTTTTAATCTCTTTTATCATCGGGGTTATCTTCTATCCCAAAATGCCCGAAAGGATGGCTTCCCATTGGAACATTAGAGATGAAGTTGATGGGTATACTTCTCGGTTCTGGGGTATTTTTCTAATGCCCTTAATCTCTCTTGGCTTCTTACTTCTTTTTTTAATCATTCCGATAATTGATCCATTAAAGGAGAATATTAAGAAATTCTTAAAATACTTTGACCTCTTTATTATCTTCCTCTTTATCTTCTTACTCTATCTTTACCTTTTGACTTTATTCTGGAATTTGGGGGCGAGATTCCCAATGTCAAAAATGCTCATTCCGGCGCTTTCCCTTTTTTTCTTTTATTGCGGGGTTTTGGTGGCTAATGCCAAAAGGAATTGGTTTATTGGCATTAGAACCCCTTGGACTTTAAGTAATGAGATTGTCTGGGAGAAGACCCATAAAATTGGCGGCAAGCTATTTAAGATCGCGGGTATTTTTGCCCTTTTTGGCCTTCTCTTTCCTGCCTATGCCTTCTACTTTGTGATCATCCCAATTCTTTTTGTTGCCTTCTTTACCATCGTATATTCCTATTTTATCTATCAAAAGTTAAGGGAGACTAAATTCAAAGATGCCTAGCCGCATTAATGATCAACTATCTCAAAATATATTGTTATTTGAAACAAAAAGGATAAGGAGAGGTTTATGGATGAGATAATCAGCAGGGAAAGAAGGGAGAAATTAAAAGAACTTTTTCGGCAATTGCATAAAGGGAAAAGTATAGAAGAACTAAAGGAAAAGTTTGCTCTGCTA
>JBDRVU010000014.1:0-15035 GCA_039802085.1 Caldifarciminota bacterium | reverse complement strand
TCCGGCAAATACAATGCGCATCCGGGGAAAGTCCTACCCATTTATTGGGAACGGATGGAAAGCGAAGGCTCTACTCAAAAAGAAAAGATTATCCATCTCCACTAATCATTCTCAATTAGGCTTCCATTTTCCCTTCGGATTAAACCCTTAATTAGACATAGGATTAAACTCTTTATTATCCCTTCTATTAAACTCTGGATTAAAGTTCCAATTATACCCTCTTTTAGAGTATTTATTAAATCCTCAATTAAATCTCCAATTAGGTGTAAAATTATCCCTTCTTTTAGACCCTAGATTATGCCTTCCATTAAATCCCCGATGCCATCCCCTGTATGCTTCACCCCTTTTTATAAAGATAAACCCCTCCTGTTTGATAAAGTTTTTTATTATTTAATGCCATTTCTATTTAAGTGCTAATTACCCGATAATACCTCCTTAATTTCTCTTCTCATAAGGTTTGGGATTAGGACCCAATCACTTACTGAATCCTTCTTATTTATAACACTCAAAAAGACAAAATTCTTAATAATTAACTTTTTCATAGCCCTCTATAATAAATAACGGAAATACCCCCCAATTCCTGACACTAAATTTTTTCTTTATATCTAAATCCTTGTTCTTTAAGGACTTATTATGCTTCCGATTTTTGCTACTTTGCCGAGATAGAATGCATCCTAATTTAATAAAAATCTTCTCCTTGACATTTCCCGAATTTTTTGTATCATATATTTGATGTGAACCGTCCTCCTTTTTGGTCTTAACCAAAACTTCTCCGAGAAAGAGATAATGGCTTTCGGCTTCACAAAAAGGGAAATCTCTTATGTCCGAAGGTTAAAACCACTTTCCTCCTGGAAAAGGAAAATAAAGGTGATGTCATTTGATGGGACAAAAATGGAAGGTTAAGAAATTACTGACGGAAAAGAGAAACCTTTACCCGCCAACCGGATTCTTCTTCGGTTTGGATATTAATAAAATAGATGCCATCCGGTAGGGGTGAACCATTTAGGTCACACCCATCCCAAACGCATTCCTGGTAGCCCTTTCCCTCAAAGCGATTTTTTAAGGTGAATAATTTCTTTCCCAAGCCATCGTAAATTTCTAAGATCACCCGGTGGGAGGAAGAGAGATGGTATTTGATAACGGTCTTATCCTTAAACGGATTCGGGCTGGCAGAAAGGAGAAAGACTGTCTCATCTTTATTTTTCCTTGGTTGGGAGGAAAGGTTGAGGTAACTAATTCCGGAATAGCCGGGGATTAAAGAGTCGCCATAGCCCAATTCTAAGTTTAGTTCTTCATCGTTAACTTCTATCTCTCCGAAAAAAGTGGTATCTCCTTCTTCCTTTTCCAAAGTCTTACCTTCAATTTTAATTCTGGTACGCCCAGAGAATTCCGGGTTGGAAAAACTACCAATCTCATAATAATAACTTCCCGAAGGGATAGGAAAAGACCAAGAAGCGATTTGGGAATTTTTTATCCAATGCTGGCTCGCCCGGCAAGCAAGGCTTTCGTCTGAGGAGATGGTGAAAGACAAATCCTTATCCCAGAGACCGATAAACTTTGGGCCGCTGTCCCTTTTTGGATAGGTATAGGGTGAGACCGGAAAGAAACTGATATCCTTTCCATAGGCGGGGTGAATAAAATTAACCGAGAGGATAACCTCACTTCCCTTTGGGGGAAGGGTAAGGAAAGAGTGTTCCTCCGACCAGATTATCCTATCTCCCCGTCGAGCACCAACCCGATAGTAGTACTGTTTATTGGGGGATAGACCAAAAAGCCGAAAAGAATGTTCCTTCCGGAAGACCTGAGCGATATCCAATGGCGGGTAGCGGAAAGAATAGACCTTTGGTTCAGTCCCCCATTCCATTAGAGAGACCGCACTGAGATTTGTCTCCCAACTAATCCTTGCCGAAAAACTATTCACTTCTTTCACCCCAACCCGAGAAATATTTAACTTTTCAATCTCTCCGGTCTTATCCATAAGAAAACTATCCTGAGGTAGATAATTCCCCAATTCCTCAGAGAAGATATAGGTCTTAACCTTTAATCTCTTCTCTTCCTTAAAAATCTCAACGAAACCCTTACCGGATTGGGCAAAGGCAAGATACTCACTCCCTTTTCGCCAATTTAACGGGAAGGACTCTCTCCAATCCGGGATGATAAAATAAACCGTTCCCTTTCCCTCCTGCCAATAATACTCTTTATCTTTGGAGATGATAAGGCCGGGTCGGTCTGACTCATAAGGGTTTTTCATCACCGGATGAGTGCGCCAAAAGGTATTCCCACCCGTTAAGAAAACGATGTCAAACCCATCTTCTCTCCCGGGTGGGTAGAGGTAAAAATCAATGGAGTCCCTTTCTAAGGGCAGAAAAAGAAAAGAGAAGGGAGAACTATCTTTTGGGAATTCCCCTCTTCCGAAGGAGAAAGTGGTTTGAAAGCGAGAGACGAGAGATGTTTCAGGAGTAAAGGTGGGGATGAGAAATTTTTTTCCATCCTTTTCCCCAGAAATAGAAGAATTGGCTATTATAAAATCGGGAGGCGAGGCGATCAGGAAATTTGAAATTTCCCTATCCCTTTCCATTCCCAAAGGCAATATGACAAACCGAAACTTCTCCGGCGAAGGATAGGAGAAATGATATACTGGGGAACGAAAGGTATCCGCCTGCAATCGGAAATAATAACTGCCCGGGGTCAAATCTCTTAAAATAAACTTATGCTTATTATTCTTCTCTCCTTTTAAAACCGCCTTTTCTAAACCTTCCTTGCCATAAAACAATTCCGCCCTTACCAGTTTTGCTGTCTCAAAGGTAATTACTACCGAAGAAGGAGAAAAGGAAAGGCGCGGTTCGGAAATAAAATAAAAGAAGAAAAGAAAAAAAGAAAACATTTTGTAGTTTAACAAAAATAGCCAAAAAGTCAATAGCGCCCCACAAAAATTATCTTCCATAATTTGACTTCAACCCAATTTGTTATAAAGTTAATAAATGATAGAATTATTATTTAAAATAACTGTAATCAGCCTTTCCGGGGCTTTAGCCCCCGGACCCTTAACTACCGCCACCGCTACCTTGGGATTAAAAAAAGGTTGGAAGAGTGGACTTCTAACCAGTACCGGTCATATGATAATTGAATTGCCTTATGTTATTCTTGTCGCTATTGGTATTATCGCAACCTTTAAGCATCCTCAGGTTAACTTATTTTTCAGGGTTTTCGGAAGTATCTTTCTCTTCTATTTTGGCCTTTTGACAATAAAGGAAGCGATAAAATCAAATCCGGAAAAAGAAAGGCAAACCCAAGAAAAAATAAACCAACCTCTCCTCACCGGAATTCTCTTAACCTTTTTCAATCCCTACTTCTTTGCCTGGTGGGTTGGAATTGGCGCCCCTTTGATTTCCGAGGCAATGGCCAAAGGAGGATTTTGGGGCCTTGGTCTTTTATATCTCTTTCATATCTGGCTTGACTATGCCTGGCTAATCTTCATTGCCCGTATCGCCTCCTTTGCTCGGTTAAGAACTAAACTCTATCGTTTTATCCTTTTTCTCCTCGGTGGGGTTATTATCTGGTTTGGCCTTAAAGGATTGCTCCAGCTCCGATATTGACAAGATAGATTTTCTCTATATCATATTATCTTAATGAAGATTAAAATTATTGATAACGCACAAAAAACGCATCGGGTTATTGAAGTAAAAGAAGGGTTGACCTTCAAAGATTTTATTTTAGAGAATGATTGTCTGGCGGTAAGATGGAACGGCATCTTACTTGACCTCTCTGAACCCGTCCGAGAAGGGGAAGTGGAATTGATCTATTTTAACTCACCCGAAGGCAAGGATATCTTTTGGCACTCAACCGCCCATCTTTTAGCCCAGGCGGTAAAAAGCCTCTTTCCTTCAACGAAATTAGCAATCGGTCCGGCGATTGAGAAAGGTTTCTATTACGATTTTGACCCTCCGATACCTTTTAAGGAAGAAGACCTGCCCGTTATTGAAAAAAAGATGGTGGAGTTGAGAGATAAAGATACTCCGATTGAACATATCTATTTAAGCCGAGAAGAGGCGCTGCGCTACTTTCAGGAAAAGGGAGAGGATTATAAGTTGGAAATCATTAGGGAAATCCCCGATGAGAAAATCTCTTGCTACCGCCAGGGAGAATTTTTAGACCTCTGCCTTGGACCCCATCTTTTGCGAACCGGCTTGATTAAGGCATTCAAGTTGCTTTCGGTCTCCGGTGCCTACTGGCGTGGTTCGGAAAAGAACCGGATGCTTTCTAGGATTTACGGAATTTCTTTTCCCACCGAGGAAGAGTTAGATGATTTCTTAAACCGATTGGAGGAAGCAAAACGCCGCGACCATCGGAAGTTAGGACCCGAATTACAACTCTTCTCCTTTCACGAAGAGGCAGGTGCGGGTTTGGTCTATTGGCATCCCAAAGGAGCAACTATCCGGCGCCTAATTGAAAATTACTGGGTTAGCGAACACGAAAGGCACGGCTATAAAATTGTCTATACCCCGCACATTATGAAAAGCGAAATCTGGAAAATCTCCGGACATTACGACTATTATAAAGAAAATATATTTTTCATCCCCGGAGAAAATGAAGAATATATCTTAAAACCGATGAACTGCCCGGGGCATATCTTAATTTATAAATCACAGGTAAGAAGTTATCGGGAATTACCCCTGCGTCTTGCGGAATTAGGAACTGTCTACCGAAATGAAAAGTCCGGTACCCTCCACGGCATGCTGCGGGTCCGAGGTTTTACTCAGGACGATGCCCACATCTTTTTAGCGGAAGATATGGTGGAAGGAGAAATAAAAGAACTATTAAAATTCTCACAAAAGATGCTCTCGGACTTTGGTTTTAAAAAATACCAAATAGAACTCTCGGTCCGCGAGCCAAGGGATAAAGAAAAATATATGGGTACCGATGCGGAATGGGAAATGGCGGAATCCGCTCTGAAAAAAGCCCTTACCGATTTGGCAATAGAATATAAAATCGCAGAAGGGGAAGCGGTTTTCTACGGACCAAAAATTGACTTAAAACTCCTTGATTGCCTGGACAACGCCTGGCAGGCAACAACCATTCAATTTGACTTTAATCTCCCCCGCCGGTTTGATGTTCGGTATATCGGAAAGGATGGCTACACCCACCAAGCAATTATTATCCACCGCACTCTCCTTGGCTCATTAGAAAGATTTCTTGGTGCCTTGATTGAACATTACGGTGGTGCCCTTCCCCTCTGGCTCTCCCCTCTTCAGGTAAGGGTTATCCCAATTACTGATAAAGAAAAATCTTATGGTGAAGAAATTCTTACCGCCCTCAGTACCGCGGGGATCCGAAGCGACCTTGACACCCGACCGGAGAAGATAAACTACAAAATTGCGGTTGCCGAAAAAGAAAAGATCCCCTACATTTTGGTTGTTGGTAAAAAAGAAGTGGCAGAAAAAACCGCCACGGTCCGAAAGAGAAAAAGGGGAATTATTGGCACAAAAGAGGTTAAAAAGATAATTAAGGAAATAAAGGACGAAATAGAAAGAAAATATGAAACAAACTCGGATTAGAAAAAATCTTTGGATAAGAAGTCCTTACGTCCGGGTAATCGGTCCTGATAAGAAACAGATTGGTATTATGCCGACCCGGGAAGCGATTGATTTAGCCCGCAGACAGGAACTTGATTTAATTGAAATCTCCCCCAATGCGGAACCACCCGTCTGTTTGATTGCTGACTTCGGAAAATATATGTACGAACTGAAACAGAAAGAAAAGGATGCAAAAAAGAAACAGAAAACTGCGGAATTAAAAGAGATGCGCATTTCTTACAAAATTGACGACCACGACTATCAGACAAAACTACGGAAGATAAAGGAATTCCTTAATGCTAAAAATCGGGTCAAAATCACTCTAAAAATGCGCGGCCGCGAAGCACTCTATAAAAATAAAGCCCTGGAACTTTTAAACCGATTAACTACCGACCTCTCCGGGATTGGTCAACCAGAGGGAGCTCCTCGTCCGCTCGGAGAAGCCGGTAAAATAATTCAACTTACCTATTTACCAAAATGAAAAAAATGAAACTAAAAACCCTTAGATCTTTAAAGAAAAGGATAAAAATAACCGGCACGGGAAAACTACTTCATTACCGGGCTGGAAAAAGTCACTTGCTAACTGGTAAGAGAAAAGCGAGAAAAAAACGACTAACTCGACCAACCATTCTGAAAAAATCAGGAGTAAAAAAATTGAAGGGACTTTTACCATACTAAGGAGCCAATATGCCAAGAGTAAGAACCGGACCTTATACAAAAAGAAGAAGAAAAAAATGGTTAAAACAAGCAAAAGGCTATTGGGGAGGGAGGCATCGACTTTATAAGACCGCTCGGGTGGCGGTGATGCGTGCTTGGCTTTCCGCCTACCGGGACCGGAGATTAAGAAAAAGAGATTTTCGCCGCCTCTGGATTCTCAGACTTTCTGCCGCCCTTCGCCCCCTCGGTATCTCTTATAGCCGTTTCATCAATTGCCTGAAAAAAGCAAATGTGGAAATTAATAGAAAAATCCTTTCGGAGATGGCGATAAGGGAACCGGAGGAGTTCAAGGCTTTGGTGGCATCGGTTACAAAGAATTCTTAAAAATGGAATTGGCGGAACTCACCGGGATCGGGGAGAAGGCAAAAGAAGAAATCCTAAGGGCGGAAGACCTAACGACTCTAAATACCTTAAAGGTAAAATATCTTGGCCGAAAAGGCATCATTACCGGGATATTACGCGGCTTAAAAGACTTACCCGAAGAAGAAAAGAGAAAAGTGGGGAAGGTCGCTAATACTTTGAAAGAGGAAATTTTATCCCTCCTGAAGGAAAAAGAGAACTCTCTTTCCATTCAGAAAGAAGTGGTTCCGGAAATTGATGTTACCCTTCCCGGAAGAAAACTTTGGCTGGGCAAAAGACATCCTATTTCTCAAATGATGGATGAGATCTGTGAGATTTTTGTCGGCATGG
Organism: Caldifarciminota bacterium; assembly: GCA_039802085.1. GTDB lineage: Bacteria > Hydrothermota > Tepidihabitantia > Tepidihabitantales > JBDRVQ01 > JBDRVQ01. The sequence goes on along the minus strand of JBDRVU010000014.1, from coordinate 8,055 downwards.
GCTTTAAAGAAGAGACCGGACCCGAGATAGAAGATGAGTGGCATAATTTCTCCGCCCTCAATATCCCGGAAGACCACCCCGCACGCGATATGTTCTCTTCTTTTTATTTAGAAGGTGGTGGTCTTTTAAGAAGCCACACCTCCCCGGTTCAGATTCGAGTGATGGAGAAGCAAAAACCACCAATTCGGATCATCGCCCCGGGTCGGGTATTTAGACCGGATGATTTTGATGCTTCCCATGCCCCAAACTTCCATCAAGTGGAGGGACTTTATATTGACGAAGGAGTTACCTTTGCCTTATTGAAAGGCACACTCCGGGAATTTTGTCAAAAGCTCTTTGGGAAAGAGATAAAGATGCAATTTCTTCCCTCCTACTTTCCTTTCACGGAACCTTCCGCGGAAGTTTCCATCTCTTGTGTCACTTGCCAAGGGCAGGGTTGTCAAACCTGTAAAGGAACCGGCTGGTTAGAGATTTTAGGTTGCGGAATGGTCCATCCCCAAGTTTTAAGAAACTGCCGAATTGACCCCGAACGCTATACTGGTTATGCCTTCGGTCTGGGGGTAGAACGGATAGCAATGATTAAATACCAAATCCCGGATATGAGGTTATTTTACGAGAATGATTTAAGGTTTTTGGAGCAGTTTTAGAATTGGGTTCTTTCTATGAAACAAGAAATTATTAAGATTGAAAAACCAGAAGAGGTAAATGTTATTTTGGGGCAGTCCCACTTCATAAAGACGGTTGAGGATTTATACGAAGCCATCACCTCCTCTTCCCCAACCGCAAAATTTGGTCTTGCCTTTTGCGAATCTTCGGGACCCTGTTTAGTGCGGAGTGAAGGCAACGATAAAGATTTGGTAAAAATTGCTGAAGAGAATGCTTTGAGGATTGGTGCAGGACATTCCTTTATTATTTTCTTAAAGGATGCCTATCCAATAAATATCTTAAAGGCAATTAAGGATACCTATGAGGTCTGCGCAATTTATGCCGCTACCGCTAATCCCTTGGAGGTAGTAGTGGTGGAAAGCGAAATGGGTCGGGGAATTTTGGGAGTAATTGACGGCAGTTCGCCAAAAGGATTAGAGGGAAAAAAAGATAAAGAAGAGAGGAAGACCTTCCTCCGAAAAATCGGCTATAAATTATAAAGGTAATTTAAGTTTTCTCTTCTATGAAAGGTAATTTATCCCTTAAAATTATCTTCTATCTACTGAGTAGCGTTCTTCTCATCTCGGAATTTACCTTCGCTTCCCTCTCAATAATCAAGGAAGGAGAAGAAGGGGTGGAAATTATCTGGAAAAATCAAAAGAGGGAAGAATTATCTTTTGGTTACCCACCCGCCATTGAAGAAGGGAGGAAGGTGGATAATTACCCCCTACCGGTAGTTGAATTCTTTTTGGGGATTCCTCAAACCGGCGAAATATCCCTCACCGCCCAAGGAGGAAAAGAAACCCTTCAAGAAGGAAAATTACTTTTTGACCTTGATGGCAACCCGGTTGAAGAAATAGGCGAAAATCCGCGTTTGGCGGCAATAAAAAGTATTGAATACCTGCGGGATGTCCGCTACGCGCGAGTGTGCCTCTTTCCCGTGCAATGGTTGGGTAATGGTTTTCGGGTTTATAATGAGATAAAAGTGAATGTTTCTTATGGGAAACCACCGGTGATTGTGGAGCGCGCTGATTACTTTGATGATGTCTACGAGAATTCTTTTATTAATGGCGAAAGGGCGAAATTTTATAAATGTCAAGTCTTCCAAGGGGAAGTGGGTTATAGTTTTTTTGCTACCTCTCTAAACTGGGTGAAGATTAAAATTGATTCCACCGGTATCTATAAGATTACCGGCGCGGACCTAAAAGGAATTGGTGTCAATCTCTCTGGATTAAATCCGAAAACCTTAAAAATTTATCACATCGGCAAATTCCTCTCCAATACCTTTTATCCGGACACAATGGTTGAACTGCCCATCTATGTTGCGGGAGAGGAAGACCTTAAATTTGACGAAAAGGATTTTATCTTATTCTACGGGCAGCGGCTCAATAGCCTTTATACCAACTTCAACTGCTATTGGCTAACCTGGGGCTTAAAAGAAGGGAAAAGGATGAAAAGGTATTTAGGCAGGCCTTTGCCCTCGGCACCTTCTCTCACTACTGGTTATGACTCTCTTCATTTTGAATTTGATTTATTATGCCCGGCCCGCTCTGGGCTCTTATGGAGTTGGGAGTATCTGGCAAAGGCCAGGGGGGAGGAACAAAATGTTATTAAAAAATTTATCCTTCCCCAAGCAAAGACCTTAGAAGAAATTACCTTTGCCTTCTTCGGCAAGTCGGATAGTGGTCGTTTGCGTTTCTTTTTGAATGAAAACCTTTTAGACTCTTTCCTCTTCAAACGAGAGAATCCTCCAATCCCTTCCCTTTTTAAGAAGACGCTCCGAGAACCAATTTCCGAAACGGTCGCATTAAAAATCTCCCTTTATGGCGAGAAAGAACAAGAGATATATCTTGACTACATTAAAATCATCTACGAAAAGGATTTACTCCAAAAAAAGACTAACCTCTTGCCCATCAAGATTGAAAAAAGGGGGAATTATAATCTCATAACCACTTCTGTGCCAAAACCTTCCCACATCTTTGAAATCTTTGAAGATACCATTACCGGTCTTCCAGATCCCCGCCTCATTGAAGAATTTACCGTCAGCGGGGAAACCATTATCTTCGGAAAGACATTTTACTATCCAACGCAATTTCTAATCGGTAACCAAGAAGGTTGGCGGCGACCACTCCGTATGGAACGGAAGCGGCCGGGGCGACTTCGTGCTGGTTTCTCCGCTCACTACCTACTCATCACCCCGGATGAATGGCAAAGATTTGCCCAAGTTTTATGCCAATACCGGCAAGATAATATCGTTGACCTACCAGAGGCAAAGGCGAGATTTGCCCTCCTTTCGGAAGTTTATGACGAATATACCTTTGGCATTGAAGAACCGGGGGCAATTAAAAAGTTCTTGCAAGAGAAAAGACCCTATTATGTTATCTTAATTGGTGATGCCACTTATGATTACCGAGGAAACCTCCCCTATAAAAAATACCCCGGTGTCCCAACCTATGAATATGGTTATGACTTCTCTGCCAACCCTTATACCGATCGGGCTTATGCCTGTGATGCCTGGTATGCGGATTTTGATGGGGAAGGTTGGTCACCGGATATCATCCTTTCCCGTTTACCGGTGCGCAACGAAAAGGAATTTAACACCTTTATCCAGAAGATTAAAAATTTTGAAAAAACAAAATCTCCTTACCGCCAGCGATTCCTCCTGGCGGGCGATGATGAATTCAATGGCTATTATGACCGGCCGGACAATATCCGATTTGGGACTCATATCGAGCAATGCGAAGGGATTTGTAACCTCTTGGGGCAAGAATTTGAACCGGTAAAGATTTATCTCACCGAATACCCTTACTCCCAACCAAATGATAAGCCCGAGGCGCGCCAGTCCCTCATCTCTACCTTAAACGAAGGAGTTGGTTTAATGACATTTTTTGGTCACGGCTGGGTCGGTTGGCTAACTCACGAGAAATTCCTTGACCTTTCTTCCCTTTCCCAATTAAAAAATAAAGATAAACCTTTCTTTGGCTTTTATGGGAGTTGTGGTGTAGGAAAATTTGACGAAACCGAGCAGGAATGTTTAGCCGAAGAATTACAAAGGAGGGAAGGAGGAGCGATTGCGACCGTTGCCGCCAGTAAGGCAACATCCTCTTCCATCAACTACTATTTTGCTCAATCCCTTTTTGCCCCACTGATTAACCGATGGAAAGTGCCCATCGGCAAGGGATTTCTTACCGCCTGGGGAACCGACCGGAAATATCATCTCTTCGGTGATGGAGCGACATTCATCCCCATAATTTATGCCACCCAGCCGATGATTTGTAACCCCTGTACCTTAAAACCCGGGGCAGTGATTACCCTCCAGTGTGATACCGCAAGAATTATTGAAGGCAAATACCAACTTACCGCCTGCTCACCGAAACTCTACCGTTACTACCGCTCCTATCTCGGCTCCCTCACCTATACCCTACCAGGAGAAATACTCTTTACCGGTCCTGGCCGTTTCTCAGAAAATCGGATTAATGCTAAATTCCTCTTTCCCAAAATCCCTTATCCCGATGTCCGTTATGTAGAAAATGGGAGTTATACCTTAATGCCCAACTCTGCTAAGATTCGGCTCTGGGCAGTGGCAAGGGATACCGGCATAAACTATATTATTGACAACCTCCCCTGGTCAAGAGAAGAGATAACCTCTTCTGATACAATTGGTCCAATCTTAACCCTCTACTGGAAAGGGAAGGAGATAAAGGATAGCACTCCAATTGAGAAGGAGTTTACCTTAGAAGGCAGAATCTATGATGAAAGTGGTATTGCCCTCTTAAAATCCTATCCCCTCGGTTTTTATCTCAATAACCAACAAGATTTTAGAGATTTGCGTTCGGAGATGGAATTCCAATTCTCCTCCTACCAAAACGCCACCTTCCGCTACCCCTTCCGTTTAATGGAACCCTGCTCCCTTACCTTTATCATTTATGACAACCTGGGAAATGAGACAAAGAAAAGTTATAAATTTAAACCAATCTCGGATACGAACCTCACAATTGAAAATTGCCACTACATCCAAACCGGTACTTCCGGATATTTCACCTTTAACCTCTCCCTACCCGCCTCGGTTCTTATAAAGATTTATTCTCTGTCCGGAAGATTTGTCAAAGAGATTGCGACAATTGGAGAATCGGGCTTCAATCGAGTTTACTTTGATGGGTTAGACCGGTTCGGGAAAAGAATCCCGAAGGGTATTTACCTTTATCAGATTGCCGCCCAAACACTTGACCAGAAAAGGGCAAAGATTCTTGATAAATTTCTCCTGCCCTAAATTTAGGAAAGAATATTGAATTCTTCTCCAGTTATTTTATAATAAAATAAATGACCAAATAAAATCCTGCCCCTCAATGAGAAGGAGGGGTGTTTGTTTATAAAAAAGGGTGAGGTATATAGGGGGCGTCATCTGGGGTCTAATGAGCAGTCTAACCTTGGGTTCAATAGAAAGTCTAACCTCAGGCTTAATTCTAAATCTAATTAAGAGTCTAATCTGCGGGATAAGAGAATGGCTAATAATTAGAGTAAAGGAAGGTCTAACCCAAAGTCTAATTGGAAGATTAACTAAAAGCCTAATAAAATGCCTAACTGAATGTCTAACCAGAAGGCTAATTGACCGCTTAATTATTAAGAAAAATTTAAAGGACTTTGGCTCAATTTTACTTGTTCTCAGACAAACTTGGAATAAAGGTAGTTAACTCGCGAAGCGATTGAAAGATTAAAGCCTATTGACAATCGATAATTTGGGATGAATAATAGAAAAAAAGAGGTGATTTATGAAGAGTCTATTTCTAATTTTAACTTTCTTATTTAGTCTCATCTTTGCTCAGGATACAATCTGGATTAGACGTTTAGATACCGGATTGGAAGAAATACCAAATGGTATCGCCTCTTTCGGGGAAGAGATAGCGATTGCTGGTTATATCTGGGATGGAGTACAAGGTGATGTCTTCGTTGTTAAATATAACCAAGCGGGAGAGACATTATGGACCAGAAGTTTTGATACCGGTTTTGACGACTACGCCATTGATGTCGCTTTTGATAACCAAAAGAATATCCTGATTAATGGTTACTCTCCATTATTAAAATCTGATGAGCGGAAAGGGAAGAGATGGTGGCCGAAAATTAATTTACCAAGTAAGCAGTATACCTATTCCTTAACGATTAAATTTGACTCCACTGGCGAAAGTCGGTGGGTAAAACAAGAAATTGACCGTCTCGGCTTCGGTATCACAACCGACCAAGAAGGTAATGTCTATGCCGGTGGCGCTGTCTTAACCGAAGAGTTATATTTTGACTTCTGGCTCCAAAAATACAATCCGGATGGTGAGACCGTCTGGTCAAGGAACTTCCATTTTGCCCCTATGAATGTAATCTACCGGCTGACTACGGACCAGGAAGGCAATATCTTGGCCGCCGGAACTGCTTTTGAAGAGACTCTTGTTACCGGAGTTATCTTTAAGATTAATCCGGCTGGAGAAACCATCTGGACCAGAACCTATCGGGAAAATATTTATAATTATTTAATGGGTGTAGCAACCGACCAAGATAATAATGTGATTGCCTGCGGTTTGGTCGGTGATACGATAAATGCAGATTACTTAATTCTCAAATATGACCCAAACGGTAACTTCCTCTGGGCAACCAACTTTGATAATGCGGTTGATGATGAAGCCTTCGGTGTAGCAACTGACCAGGATAATAATATCTTCGTCACCGGACTCTCGGGCGAATACTATCTCTATGACTATCTAACTCTGGCTTATGACCCAGCCGGGAATCTCCTTTGGCTTGCGACCTATGATAACGGTGATGACGATGAGGGAGCCGATGTTATTTGTGATGATGATGGAAACCCAATCGTCACCGGAGCCTCTTTTGCTAATAATTACGACTGCTTGACGATTAAATACCACTCCGGAGTCGGGCTAAAAGAAGTTAAAACCTTATTGACTCTACCCAAGAAATCCGCAACCCTTCTTTCTTCCCCAATAAAAATTGAAGTCACTTCCTCTGGTTATTACGAAATTGACCTTTATGACCGCCAAGGAAGAAAGGTAAGAGAAATTTATCAAGGTTATCTCAGCTCGGGGGCGCATCTCTTTCCCATAAAAGGAATCTCCTCTGGGCTTTATTTTTTAAGATTCGGGAAGAAAGGAGAAAGAAAGGAAACTTTACGGGTAATTTCTTTACACTAAGGAACTAAACTGGCAGGTAGTTTTTCTTTATATATTCCAGCCCTTCCCCTTTCGTCTTTATTTTTCCCTCCAAGGTGAGTTCTTCAATCTCGCCGAGAATCTTCTTAAAGATTGGTCCAGGTTTAAGACCCAAGTCAATTAAGTCATAGCCCGTAACTAATCTCTTAATATTTTTCTTTTTCTCCTCCTCCCGCTTAAAATCAATAATCTTCTCAATTGCTGATTCTAAGTGTTTTGTCTTGCGGGCGGTAGCATAGCCATCAGCGCAGGTTAAAGCCATTAAACCTAAGGCATCTTCACCTAAATCTCTTAAAAACCGGCGCATCGCCCTTTCGGTAATCTCTTCGGACCTCGTGCATAATAGATGCAATCGCATATGATATAAAGTTAACTTCTTCACCCTTTCCGAAATGATATTAGAAAGCCGGAGTTCTTTTTTTAAGGAATCAAAAATTAGTTTCGCGCCCAAGGCATCATGCCCATAAAAATGGACTTCCCCTTCTTCTTCCTTTCGCGTGAGGGGTTTGGCTAAATCGTGAAAAAGGGCGGATAATTTGAGAATGGGTAAAATATCGGGACCGCCTATATATTCTTGCCATTCCGGAAACCGGCGAAAAAATTTCCCAATTTGGTCTTCCTCATTCCCTAAAATCGCCTCTAATTTTTTATAAGTAAGTAAGGAATGGCGGAAGGTCTCTTTATCCGAAAAAAAGAAAGAAAGGGAGGAAAAAATCTGGGGAAGGATGCCAACTAAAAAGAGTTTTTTAATATAAGGGTAACTATCTTGGGTAGAGAGGATTCTTAAAATCTCATAACCAATCCGCTCTTTGGCAACACCGGAAAGAGAAACCCCTTTCCCTTGCAACCAAAGGTCTTTATCAATCTGAAAATTTAGTTCTAAGGCGAAGCGGATTGCCCGGAGTATTCGTAAGGGATCATTGCTTAAAGCGTCTGAGCTGACGGTTCGAATTACCTTCTTTCTAATTGCCAAAATGCCATTAAACGGGTCGAGAACTTTTGCCTTTTCTATGTCATTTAAGGGACCAAAGGCGATAGCGTTAATGGTGAAATCCCGGTCTTTTAGGTCGGTAAATATCTCCCCACCCACCATCCCTTTGAAGTCAAAAGTGAAGACCTGGCCATCAATTCCCTTCTTCACCACTCTCGCCTCATCTTCTTCTTCGGAAAGAAGAACGAATTTCCCCCGAATGCGCTTGGC
>JBDRVU010000013.1:0-15409 GCA_039802085.1 Caldifarciminota bacterium | reverse complement strand
GTGGCAATTATTACTCGTTTTGGATTTAACATATTTCCTCCTCGTTAATTATTTTTTGCATTGATAATTCCCCATAATGATTCATTGATTTTATTTTAGCAAAAAATTTCTCAATGTCAATAACCCTGCGGATTTGACATCGGTTTATTATTTAGTAAAATTAAAGATGAAAGATTGGTTAGAAGAGGCTTGGCAAAAAATACGCTCGCTAACGAACTTTAAGCCGGAAGTGGGAATAATTCTCGGAACCGGTCTGGGGAGGTTGGCGAGGGAGATTGAGGCGGTAAAGATTATTCCCTATTCGGAAATTCCCCATTTCCCAAAGCCGACGGTTGAGAGCCATACCGGAAGGTTAATCTTCGGGTATTTGAAGAAAAGGCCGGTCTGTGCCTTTGAGGGTCGGTTCCATTTTTATGAGGGATATTCTATGTTTGAAATTACCTTACCGGTGCGGGTGATGAAGAAACTCGGTGTGGAGATAATGATTGTCTCTAATGCCGCGGGCGGCTTAAATCCCCTTTTCCAACCCGGGGATGTTATGATGATAACCGACCATATCAACTTCCTTCCGGATAACCCGCTCCGGGCTCTTACCGACCCAGAATTTGGTCCGCGCTTCCCGGATATGTTTCAGTGCTATGACCCAAAGTTGATTGTTCTGGCAGAAGAGGTTGCTTTAGAGTTAAAGATTCCATTAAGGAAAGGTGTTTATATTGCGGTCTCTGGTCCGAATCTTGAGACCGCAGCAGAATACCGACTTTTCCGGCAGTTCGGCGCGGATGCGGTTGGGATGTCAACGGTGCCGGAGGTGATTGTTGCCCGGCAGGTGGGAATTAAGGTTTTAGGTTTTTCAGTAATTACCGATATGGGTTTACCCGATGCCTTAAAGCCGGTTGATTTGAAAGAGATTCTCCATAATGCCGGCAAGGCAGAACCGAAATTGACCAGTTTGATTAAAGGGGTGATTGGGAGATTGTGAGGATATTTTCCATCTTGCTCTTGATTACTCTTCTCCTCTGTGCCCGGAGGAAGACGGTGGAAATGGTAGAACCGGTTGATTCCCTCTTCCAGAAGGGTATTGAATATCTCAATCAAGGAAAATATAAGGAGGCGGAAAGAATTTTTAACAAGATAATCTATCAATATCCGGGAAGCAGCTATTTAGAAGATGCTCAGTTTTTCTTGGCGGAAACGTATTTTAAAAAAAGGGATTACCAATTGGCAAAGGATGAGTTCTCTTTTTTCCTTAAGAATTTTCCGGCGAGTAAATATGTGGAAGAAGCGGGTTATAAATATGCCTATGCTTTTCTTCTTTCTTTACCCAAAATCACTAAGGACCAAGAGGAGATTTTAGAACTGAGGGAATTCGTTCTTGATTTTAAGGATAAGCACCCGAATTCTGTCTATTTGCCGCAGATGGATAGTTTATTTTCTGAAATTACGAACCGCTTGGCGCAGAAGGAATTTGCCGCTGGTCTTTTATATTATAAAGCAGGAGAATGGCAATCGGCCAAGGTCTATTTTGAGTATGTGAGTAAGGAATTTCCTGATACCGAAACCGCCTTAGAGGCAAAATATCTTTTGGGTGAGATTTGCTGGCGCAATGGGGAGAAAGAAAAAGCAAAGGAGATTTTTGAGGAATTATTGGAGAAACCGATAAAAAAAGAGATGAAAGAGAAGATGAGGAAATACTTGCAGGGGATGTAGATGCGGCTTGGTATCTTCGGTGGCAGTTTTAATCCAATTCATAACGGTCATCTGATTGTCGCGGAAGAGGTCCGGGAGAAGTTAAGATTGGATAAAGTTCTCTTTCTTCTCTCTTTTAACCCGCCGCACAAGCGAAAAGTTGCCCCTTATGAGGACCGGAAGGCGATGCTCCTTCTGGCAATTGCTGGAAACCCCTATTTTTCCCTCTCAGAAATAGAAAAGGAAAGAGGTGGTAAGTCCTGGACGGTTGACACCTTAAAGGATTTAAGGAAACTCTATCCCCAAGACCGACTATTTCTAATTATCGGGAGTGACCAGTTTCAGGAGTTAGAGAGTTGGAAAAATCCAAGAGAGTTATTTAAGTGGGCGGAGGTTTGGGTGATGCGAAGACCGGGTGCGGAAATTGACCGAAAACTACTTCGCCGATTTCCCAGAGCGCGAATTTTTAATATTCCCCAGATTGATATTCGGGGGAAGAGGATAAGAGAGAAGATAAAGAAGGGTCTTTCGGTTCGGTATCTTTTGCCGAACGAGGTTTACCAGTATATCTTAAAAAGAAAACTTTATAAAAAGGAGCGGATATGATAATAATCTATTTCTTAATTTTTTTCTCTGGGCTTTATGCCCAAGGACAACCGTCGGGACCAAATCCTCTTGGTTCACTTTTACCCCTAATCCTAATTATTGTGGTTTTTTATTTCCTTTTAATTCTTCCCCAACAAAGGCGGCAGAAGAAACACCAGGAGATGATTGCCGGAATTAAAAAGGGCGACCGGGTCGTAACCGCGGGTGGCATTCATGGGGTGGTTTCGGAGGTAAAGGAGACGACTTTCATCATTAAGGTTGATGAGAATACCCGGATGGAAATAGAAAAGAGCGCCATTTCTTATAAGAAGAGCGGTTCTTAAAAATGATAAGAGAGATTCGGCTATTTGATGACCCAATCCTTCGGCAAAAGACCAAGGAGGTTAAGAAGATTGATGATAAAATTATCTCACTGATTGCGGATATGAAGGAGACGATGGTGAAATGTGATGCCCTCGGTTTAGCCGCCAATCAAATTGGCGAAGAGGTTTCTCTTTTTCTTGTCCGACAAGTCCAATCGGAGGGCGACAATTTCCTGGTGGTAATTAATCCAAGGATAATAAAAGAAGAGGGGAGAATAGAAAGAGAAGAAGGTTGTCTCTCCCTGCCGGGATTGGAGGAGGTAATTAGCCGACCAGGATTAGTGATTGTGGCGGGGCTGAATGAGAAAGGGGAAGAGAAGAGGTTTGAGTTTTCGGGCATTTTAGCCCGGGCGGCAAAACACGAAATTGACCATTTGGCGGGTAAGTTATTTATTGATTATCTGAGTCCAATCCGCCTTCGGTTTATTGAGGCGAAGTTGGCGGCGATAAAGCGAGAACAGATGGCGAAGAGATGAAGGTGGCATTTTTCTCCGGAGATGAGGAAACATTACCAATTTTAACCGGTCTCTTTACCGCGGTGGAACTAAAAGTTTTAGTCACCCATCCCGCAAGACCAAAGGGGAGGGGATTGAAGGTGCAACCTTCCTCTTTAGTCCAATTTGCTCAAGAGAAAGGGATAAATTTTTTCTCGCCGGCGGACCCGAACGCACCGGATTTTCTTAATCTTTTAAGAAGGGAAGAAATTGAATTGGGGGTTTTGGTTTCATTCCGTCATATTATAAAGTCAGAACTTTTGTCTCTTCTTCCGAAAGGTTTTGTTAATCTCCATCCCTCCCTTTTACCTAAATACCGGGGAGCGGCTCCAATCCAGAGGGCGATTCTGGCAGGAGAAGAAATTACCGGAGTGACAACTATTTTGATGAACGAGAGGGTAGATGCCGGACCGATAATTAAACAGGAGGTGGTGAAGATTGGTCGGGATGAGACCTATGGAGAGTTGAAGAAGAGGCTTTTTCAGATTGGGGCAGAGATTCTCCGGACGACATTGGCGTTGTTGGAAAAAGGTGAGGCAAAACCAATACCCCAGGATGAGAATTTAGCGACCTATGCACCAAAGATAAAAAAGGAGGAACTTTTAATAACCTGGGAAAAGAGAAGAGAAGCGATTCATAATCAGATTCGGGCATTTTCTCCAAAACCCGGGGCTTTCACCTCTTTTCGGGGAAAGAGGGTTATCATCCGAAAATCAGAGATTCCAGGAGAGTCAATCCCTTCTTTTGGGAAACCGGGGACAATCTTCCAGTCTGGTAGTAATTTATTTGTGATGACAAAAGAAGGTTTTCTCCGAATTGTGGAGTTAAAGATTGAAGGGAAAGGGGTAATTTCCGGAAGGGATTTCCTCAATGGTTATAAGCCAAAAGTAGGGGAAGGTTTTGTATGAAGAAGGTATTCGCCTTTTGTCTCGGGATTTTTTTGGCTTTAGTTTTTTCTCTCTTATTGGTTAATTTTATCCTGATGCCCATTTTGACGAAACGGCAAAAAGTGGTGATAATGCCAGAAGTTGTTGGGCTAACCGAAAATGAAGCAGAGGATTTATTAAGAAAAGCAGGTTTAGAAATTGGGGAGAAGCGATGGGCTTTCAGTCTTCAATATCCTGAAGGGAGGATAATTGCTCAAGAGCCGAGGGCAAATGTTAAGGTGAAGAAGAAAAGAATCGTGGAACTTACTTTGAGTAAAGGGCGAGGAAAGACGGTTGTGCCCGATTTTTCGGGAAGGGGGCTTTCGGAATTCTTAGAGATGTTGATGCGGGCCGACCTATCGGCAAAGGTGGAGACAGTTTATGGAGAAGAAGAGGGGGGAGTGAAGACTTGTATTCCCAGCCCCGGAACCTTATTAGAAAAAGGGAGTGTGGTCCGGGTTTTGGTTAATCAAAAGGAGGGATTTGTTTTGATGCCGCGACTTGTGGGTTTAAAACTGGAGGAGGCGAAGAGAGTTTTAGATAGTTTGCATTTAGTATTAGATGAGGTGCGGGAGAAAGAGAGCGAGGAGGAAGCGGGGACGATAATTTTTCAGTATCCGGAGGAAGAGATGCGGATTCGGATTGGGGGAAGAGTGGTTTTAGTTCAGGCAAAGGGAGGGGTGAAATGAAAATCTCGGCATCAATTCTTAACGCTAATTTCTTAGACTTAGAAAAAGAAATAAAAAAAGCCGAAGCCGCGGGAATTGATTCCTTCCACTTAGATGTGATGGATGGACACTTCGTGCCGAATCTCAGTTTTGGCACACCAATTCTTAAGGTGATAAAAAAGATATCGCAGAAGCCGATTTTCAGCCATCTGATGGTTTTTAAACCGGAGAAGATGATTGAATGGTTTCTGCCGGATTCGGCGGGTGTGATATTCCATATTGAGGCGACCGAAAAGGTGAGAGATTGTATTAAGATTATCCATCAGGCGAACCGTTATTGCGGGATTGCCTGTAATCCGGAAACTCCCTATTCTTTACTCCTGCCTTATTTAGGAGAGGTGGATGATATTTTGGTGATGAGTGTTCATCCTGGTTTTGGGGGGCAGAAGTTTATGCCCGCGGTTTTGGAAAAGATTAGAAAGATAAAGGAGATTGGAAAGAAAGAGGAACTTTCTTTTATCGTTTCTGTTGATGGGGGGGTGAATGAGGAGAATTTGCTCCTTTTGAAAGAAGTGGGAGTGGATATGGTAATTGTCGGCACCTTCCTCTTTCGTTCTCCGGATTATAAAAAGACAATCGAGAGGTTAAGATGTTTGATTTAATATCGGATAAATTTCTTAAATTACAAAGAAAAATTTTAGGTTATGGGAAGTTGACCCCAAAAGAAATTGATGGTTTTTTGCGCGAGGTGCGCCTTCTTTTATTGGATGCGGATGTTAATTATAAAGTCGTTGGTCAGTTTATAAAGAGTTTATCCGAAAGTTTAGCGAAAGAGAAGATTACCGAGGCGATAAGACCTGGGGAGTTGTTAAGGGTAATTTTGTATAAAGAGATGGTTCGGCTCTTAGGGGAGAATCCGGTAAAATTGGAGTTTAAGGCGAAGCCTTTGATTATCGCCCTGGTCGGTTTACAGGGAACCGGTAAGACGACAACCGCGGCGAAATTGGGTTTTCGGTTCAAGAAGTATAATCCACTACTGGTTGCCTGTGACCCAAAAAGACCGGCGGCTTCAGAGCAGTTAGAACTTTTAGCAAAGAGGGCGGTGGTAAATTTTTTCCCGGTGCAAGAGACCGCGCTCGCTTCGGCACAAGAGGCTTTAAAAGAGGGAAGGGCTAAAGGGAATAATCTCGTAATTTTAGATACTGCGGGTCGGCTCCATATTGACGAGGAATTGATGGCGGAGTTAAAGGAGATAAAAGAGAAGATAAAACCTCATTATATTCTTTTGGTCGTTGATGCGATGGTGGGACAGGATGCAGTTGCCCAGGCAAAGGAATTTCACGAGCGTCTGGGAATTGATGGCTGTATAATGACGAAGTTAGATGGCGATGCCCGGGGTGGTGCTTGTCTTTCGGTGCGGATGGTAGCGGGTGTGCCAATTCATTTCGCGGGGGTGGGAGAAAAGATTGAAGACTTGGAAGAATTCTATCCGGACCGGATGGCCAGTCGGATCTTGGGCATGGGGGATATAAAATCGTTGGTGGAAAAGGTAGAAACCGAGATGAAGGTTGAGGAGCAGAAGAAGATGGCGGATAAGTTTATGAAGGGGGAGTTGGATTTTGAAGATTTACTCTCCCAATTAAAGACGATTCAGAAGATGGGTTCTCTTTCTAAACTTCTTTCTTTGGTGCCAGGGATGAAGGATATAGATGTGGATGAGAAAGAAATAAAAAGAATTGAGGCGATAATTCTCTCAATGACCAAAGAGGAGAGGAAAAATCCAGTGATTATCGATGGTTCAAGACGGAGAAGGATTGCGGAGGGGAGTGGCACAACTGTGGAAGAAGTGAACCGAGTCCTTAAAGAGATGAAGATGTTTAAGGAGATGGCAAAGAATTTGAAGAAATTTAAGGGATTGCCTTTTGGTAAGTTCTTTTAAGAGTGAAGGTAATTGTTACCGGGGCTAAGGGAATGTTAGGTCGGGAATTAGTTCCTTTCTTAAAGGAGAAGGGTTTTTTGGTGGGGGAATGGGACCTGCCGGAATGGGATATAAGAAAAAAAGAAGTAATCGCCGGGATTGAACAAGAAAGACCGGAGGGAATTATTCACTTAGCCGCTTTCACCGATGTTGACGGAGCAGAGGAGAAAAGAAGAGAGGCTTATGAGATAAATTTTTTAGGGACCGCCAATTTGGTCGCGGGTGCGGAAAGGATTAGCGCGAAGTTTCTCTATTTGAGTACCGATTATGTTTTTGATGGGAAGAAGCACACCCCTTATTCAGAAGAAGATGCTCCCCATCCACTCAATTACTACGGTGAGACGAAATATCTGGGGGAGATGGTGGTGAAGAAGTTAAAAAGGTTTTTTATCCTGCGCACCGCTTGGCTTTACAGTCGGGAGGGGAAGAATTTTGTGAATGCGATTAAAGGGAAAATTGAGCGGGGAGAAGAGATACGGGTGGTTGACGACCAGATTGGGTCTCCAACTTATACTAAGGATTTATCGGTGCCGATTGCCGATTTAATTAAAAGTGAATCTTACGGTATTTACCATATCACCAATTCCGGATTCTGCTCTTGGTTTCAATTTGCCCGGGAGATTGGTCGAATTTTGGGGGTAAATAAGGAGATAAAGCCAATTAAGACCGAAGAGGCGGGTCGCCTTGCTCGGAGGCCAAGATATTCGGTCTTAGACAACAGTAAGTACCAAAGGATATTTGGTAAAAATTTGCGTGCTTGGCCGGAGGCATTACGAGAATGCCTAAGAGGAAAAGTTTAAAAGAAGGACCGAAATTGGCAGTTGATATTATCATTGAATATCAGGGGAAGATTGTCTTAATCAAAAGGAAGAATTATCCGTTCGGATGGGCACTTCCTGGGGGATTTGTAGAATACGGGGAGACCGTAGAAAAGGCGGCAAGGAGAGAGGCGAAAGAGGAGACCGGACTCTCCGTTATAAATTTGAAACAGTTTCATACTTATTCCGACCCGAAACGTGACCCAAGATTTCATTGCGTTTCGGTTGTCTTTACTGCTCAGGGGAGAGGGAAGATTAGGGCAAGAAGTGATGCAAAAGAAGTTGGTCTCTTCGCCCCGGATACTTTACCCCGAGAGATTACTTTTGACCACAGAAGGATTCTTGCTGACTATTTCCGAGCAAAGAAGTTTTAACGCGGGGAGCGTTTTTTCCGGACAACCTCTTTATAGAAGTTTTCTAAGATTTTCTCACCAATTGGTCCAGACCGTTCAATATGGAATTGAACACCGTAGAGTGGTTTGGTGATATGACGAATTGCCTCCACCGGACAACTGGGCGAAGAGGCGATGATTAAAAAGCCGTAACCTTCTAAATTTTCTGGGTCAACATACTCCTGATGGGATTCAAAAACTCTAATCTCCGGCGGTAATCCTTTGAAGATATCCTTAAAATCGGTAATGGTGACAATCTCTTCCCTCTTCACCTCTTCTCCGGACTTTACTTGGGCGCCAGCGGCAAAGGCTAAAATCTGATGGCCATAACAGATGCCCAAGGTGGGTAAAGTCAAGGTTTGTAAGAAGGTGAGATAGGAATGGGAGTAACAATTCTTGGAAAGCAGTGCCGGTGAACCGGAGAGGATTAAACAGTCGTAGTCATAAATATCTTCGCCTTTGGCAAAGATTTTCGCATCGGGAATCACCTCGTATTCGCTAAACTTTTTCACCAAATCAATATAAGGTTGAATCTTGGTCTCCGGGTCGGCGTGATAGGAATTGACAATTAAGGTTTTCATTTGTAAAACTCCCGAGCGGCTAAACCTAAAATAGCAGAAATCCTAATTATTTTGTTTACTTCAATTATATCCTTTGCTTTATATAAAACCACTCTACCGGAGATTCTTTTGGTATCAGGGATTAAGGAGGCAAGGTCGGCACCCGCGGTATTGAGAAAGGTCATTTCTAAACGGCAAGGGGAAGAGAACTTAAACGGCTTCATTTTTTCCTTTCGGGCGATGGCTAATTTTGTCTTTTCTTTTAATTCTTTAACTACTTCTGCTAATGGTCGATTTAAGGCGCCATAACGGGAAAAACTATATTTGGTGATAACCGCCGTGATCTGGGGGCTAATTTCTCTTTTGACCTCCGCCACTAACTTATCATCGCCGGCAACGAAAAGAAGGGGGATATTAAAATGACCAGCGATAGCGGTATTAAGTAAAGATTCGCTAATCTCTCGGTCATTAATTTTAATAGAGTAAAAGGTTTGGGAGGAATAGGTATGGTCAAGGGTGGAAAAGGGCTCACCGGCTTTGGCGTGGTAGCCAAGGAAAAAGAGGCCATCAAAGCCCTTTTCTATCCCCTCAACCATTCCCAAATTTCTGGGCACCCCACGGAAAAGGAAGACTTTGGGTGGCAATTCGGCAAATGGGATGTTATGTCCCCAGGCGTGGGCATCGCAGATGACCACTTTTTCTAATTCACCCGTTTCTTCCATTCCGGCTATTATCGCTTTCAGACATTGGTCAATTGTCTTTTGGAATTGGGTAAAATTTACTTCGTAATCTTCCCAGGAGACAACGCCCGGCATTCCTTCTAAGTCAAAAGAGATAAAAAACTTCATAATCCCTTCCTCTCTTCTTTAGGTGATAGTTTAATCTTTCTTTCAATCGCGGCGTAGGCGTTATGGTTATGGATTGATTCTTGGCTTTCTACTTCTAAGGAATACCAGGTAATGTGGGGATGGCTTTCCAAGCGGTTGGCAACATTGCGGGCGACATCTTCAACGAAAGTTGGGTTTTGGTAGGCGGTTTCCGTTACATATTTCTCATCCTCGCGCTTTAAGATGGAATAAACCGGAGAAGAGGCACAGTCTTCAATCAAGGTAATTAGGTCTTCTAACCAGAGGAAACCTTTGAATTTAACTAAAACCCGAATTTCTCCTCGTTGGTTGTGGGCACCAGTTTCCGAAATTTCTTTTGAGCAGGGACAGAGGAGATTTACCGGGACCGTAACGCCCATATAGATAGCGATTTTATCTTTAAGGAGGGTGTCGGTTTCTAAGACACCAAGGAAGCGACATTGGTATTCCATCAATCCCTTTATCTGAGAGACTGGTGCCTCCTTTTCAATGAAGTAAGGGAATTGGAGTTCAATGTGGGCAGCGGAGGAGTTGAGGTTTTCTTTAATTGTTTTTAGTATCTTGCCAAGACTGGTGATGGCAATTTCTCGATGGAAGCGATTTAGTATTTCCACAAATCTTGACATATGGGTGCCACGAAAGTTATGGGGGAGATTGGCGTAAATGTTGATGGTCGCGACGGTGTGTTGACTTTTATGTGCCTTATCCCGGAGGCGGATGGGGTATTTTAAACCCTTAATACCAACTTTATCAATCGGTAAATTCCGATTGTCTCTTTCGTTCTGCACATCCCTCATTTTAGTAAAGTTGGAGATATTTTTCCAATTCCCAAGGGGAAACCTGAAGACAATACTCTTGCCATTCTCGCATCTTAATCTCTTGATACTTTTGGAAGAGGTATTCCCCTAAGGTTTCTTTCGCTAGTTTGCTTTGGCTAAAATATTCTAAGGCTTCAAAGAGGGAACGGGGTAAAGTAGCCAGTTCTCCTTTTCGGGAAGTCCCCTCCCAGGTATAGACATTCTCTTCTACAGGGGGTGGGGGAGTCAGTTTTTGTTTTATACCTTCTAATCCAGCACGAAACATTACGGCAAAAGCCAAATAGGGATTACAACTGGCATCGGAGGAGCGCAATTCGATGCGGGTGCTAATTAATCTTTTGGGACTGATTTTTGGCACCCGGATTAGAGCGGAACGATTCATCTGCCCCCAGCAGATGTAAACCGGTGCTTCAAAACCAGAAACAAGCCTCTTGTAGGAATTGACGATGGGCGAGATGATGGCGGAGATTTCTTTTATATGATTCAACTGTCCCGCCAGAAATTGGTAGGCGATATTTGAGAGGCCATAGGTATCTTTTGGGTCGGCGAAGATATTTTCTCCCCTAGAAAAAAGGCTTTGGTGGAGATGAAGACCGGAACCCGGTTTATCCAATAAAGGTTTGGGCATAAAGGTGGCATAAAGTCCGTATTCTTCGGCTACCCTTTTAATAATTACTTTGGCGGTTATGAGGTTATCGGCGATATTTAACGCCTCGGAATATTTTAAGTCAATCTCTTGCTGTCCGGGCCCAACTTCGTGATGTCCGGCTTCGGTTTGGATGCCCAAAAAGGAAAGCCTTTCACAAATTTCTTTCCGCAGTTCTAACCCCAAATCCCCTAAGAGGTCAAAATAACTAACCTGGTCCTGGGGAGAAAGGGTATCTTCTCTCCGATAAAAGAGGAAAAATTCTAATTCCGCACCAACCATATATTGATAGTTTAGATTCTGGGCGAGGGTTTTCTTTAAGATAGAGCGGGGGTCGCCAACAAATGGTTGGTAGTTTGGAGAAAAGACATCACAGATGAGGCGAGCGGTTTTTCTTCCTTCCTTTCCGGGAAGCAGGGCAAAGGTTTTTGGGTCAGGAAGGAGATACATATCACTTTCCGCGATACGACCGAAACCTTCAATTGATGAACCATCAAACCAGATGCCTTCTTCTAAGACCCTTTCTATTTCTCCGGTGGGAATGGTTAGGCTTTTCACCGAACCCAAAATGTCGGAAAACCAGAGGTCAAGAAAAGAGACCTTTTCTTCTTTTATCCGATTTAAGATGTCAGACATTTTCCGGTTCTTGGATTCTTTTGATTAAATTTGCTCGACCGCTTACTTCGTCAATTACAAGATAAACCCCGGAGATTTTGACATTAGTACTGGCGGGTTCTAAACGGTAGGAGACACCGGTTAGGATTCTTTTGAGGGAGGTTTCAATTTTCATTCCCAAGACGGAATCTAAGGCGCCGCACATACCAATGTCCGTAATATAAGCAGTCCCCTTGGGAAGGATTCTCTCGTCCGCGGTTGGGATGTGGGTATGAGTGCCAATTACTGCCGAAACCTCACCATCCAGAAACCAGCCCATTGCTACCTTTTCCGCGGTTGCTTCGGCGTGGAAGTCAACAATTATTATCTTAGTCTTTTCCCGGAGGGGGAAAAGGATTTCTCGAACTTTTTGAAAAGGACAATCAACTGGTCGCAAAAAAACCCGACCCAAAAGATTAATCACCGCCATTTTCTTACCGTTTTGGTTAAAGATTTGATATCCTCGGCCTGGGACACCAAGGGGAAAATTTAAGGGACGGACAATTCGGTTTTCAATTTCCAAAAAGGGGGCCAATTCTTTTCGGTCTAAGAAGTGGTCACCAAGAGTGAGACAGTCAATTTTCGTAAGAAGTTCGGTAGCGATTTTTGGGGTGAGACCGAATCCACCAGCGGCGTTCTCGCCATTAGCGATAACAAAATCCGCTTCGTATTTTTCTTTTAATCGGTCAATATTATCAATAACCACTTGGCGACCGGGTTGGGCACATATGTCGCCAAGGAAGAGGATTTTCATTGGCTAACGGGCATAACCAATCGTTTTCTTTTCCCGGATCACGGAAATTTTTATCTGCCCAGGGTATTTAATTTCATTTTCATAGGCATCAATCACCTTTTGGAGGATTAAGACGATATCCGTGTCGGAGACTTTTTCTGGGTCAACTAAAATTCTTACCTCCCGACCGGCTTGAATGGCATAAGCCCTTTCTACGCCGGGGATAGCGGAAGCGATTGCTTCTAATTTTGTAATTCTTTTGATGTAGGTTTCATAAGTTTCTCGACGGACTCCGGGGCGAGAACCGGATATGGAATCCGCCGCCGCTACTAAAAAGGAGTAGGGGTTAGTAAAAGGGACTTCTTCGTGATGGCTGGCGATAGCATTAATTATTATCTCATCTTCGTTAAACTGTTGGGCAATTGCCGCACCAATCTGGGCGTGGGTTCCTTCCTGGGCCCGGTCCGCAACCTTTCCGATATCGTGGAGAATACCAGCCCGGCGGGCAGTAGCGGGGTCAAGTTGTAATTCATTAGCCATTATGGCCGCTAAGTGAGCGACTTCTTTGGAATGGAGTAAGAGGTTTTGGCCATAACTACTGCGGAATTTCATCTTGCCGATATAAGAAAGTAATTCCGGGTGAATACCAACCAACCCTAATTCTAAGGTACAGACTTCTCCTTCCTTTTCCACACTCTCCGCAATATCCTTTTTTGCCATTTCAATGACTTCTTCAATCCGAGCGGGATGAATCCGACCATCGCTGATTAATTTTTCCATTGCCAGTTTCGCCACAGCCCGGCGCATTGGGTCGAAGGAAGAAAGGGTAATTACCCCTGGGGTATCATCAATGATTACCTCAACTCCAGTTAGATTTTCAAAAGTTCGGATATTCCTTCCTTCCCGACCAATAATCCGTCCTTTAATTTCTTCCGAAGGGAGGGAGACGGTGGTGACGGTTGATTCCTGAGTTTGGGAGACGGCACAGCGTTGGATTGCTTGGAGAATAAACTCCCGAGCATTCGTTTCTGCCGAGCGGATTGCCTCATCTCTGATCTGCTGAAATAGTTGAGCCGCTTCCATTTTCACCTTCTCTTCTAAACTTTTCAAAATTTCCTTCTTTGCCTGTGCCTCGTCAATGTTGGCAATCCGGAGTAAGCGGTCGTTGGCTTCTTTAATTAACTGATCCAAGCGTTCTCCTTTCACTTTGATT
The DNA here is from genome assembly GCA_039802085.1 of Caldifarciminota bacterium. Taxonomy (GTDB): domain Bacteria; phylum Hydrothermota; class Tepidihabitantia; order Tepidihabitantales; family JBDRVQ01; genus JBDRVQ01. Next base: position 1,989 of record JBDRVU010000013.1, on the reverse strand, counting down.
GTCCGTTCCTTTATTTCCAATTCTCGCTCCATCCGAAGGAAGGCATTTTCTTTCGCCTCTAATTCTTTTTTTAGGTCGCGAAGGGTAAATTCCCTTTCGGAAAGTTCTTTTTCCCGAGATTTTAATTCCTCTCTCTTTTTTTCTAAAAGAGCCGAGGTTTCTTCTCGCTCCTTTTTTAATATTTCTTTTGTCTCTTGGGCAATGCGCTCCTTATATTCTTTTACTTCCTTTTTTGCTTCTTCTAAGATATTTTCTTTCTTCTTCTCAATCTCTTTTAATTTCAGTTTAAGTAATTTCTGGCTTACCAGATAGCCGAAGGTAAGACCAAGCAAAGAAGCCAGGATAAACAGATAAAAAGACGTTACCATTTTATCCTCCATTAAAATAAACTCCCCGCTTGTGCCGTGTCGGTATCGGTCTCTGAACCTATAAGATAAGTGGGTGCCTTAAAGATACGTCCTGCTTTTCTCTACCTAATGGTAGTAAGCATTCGGCATCGGCATCCGGCTCCCCTTTTTTAGGTGTTGGCTCAAGACCTTTAAACCGATCACGCGCACCGCAGGGAGCCCCAACGGCCAAATTTTCAATGAACAAAACTGCTCACTTTTATTATCTAAATATTTTAGAAGATTTTTTCTATTTTGTCAAGGAGACGAGTCAATTTTTTTCTTAATTTCTCCTCCCGCTTGCGAAAGATATTTAGTATTTCGCCCAGCCGACGGTTTTCTTCTTTCAACCGTTTTAACTCGGCTGTCAGGTGGTTAATCTTCTCGGGAAGGAGATTAAGATTTTCTTTTTCTTCCTGGGTGACTCCATTGGGGATATTACCTTCTTTCATTTCTGGCGCAACTTTCCTTGAAACCGCTCGGTAATGGCGGAGACGATTTCCGCTAATATCGTTTCCGTCTTTTGGGAAGGAGGTAAGGTGATTCTAATCCCTAAGTTTTTTTCGTTTGGTGGTAGAGGAGGACCGGAGAAGTAATCAAAGATTTCACAATTGATAATTTGACCTTCAAATCGGTCTCTGACGAATTTTAAGACATCATGAGCTAAGATTTTTTTGTCTAAAAGAAAAGAGAAGTCACGGATAACCGGAAACCAACTGGGGATTGGTTGATAAAATTTATCCTTGATGGTGAGAAGGCTAAATAAAGAGATTTCTCCAACCCAAACCGGAGCGTCAATGTCCCAGGATTTTAAGATGTTACTCTTTAATTCACCCAAATAACCAATTTTTTCTTTTATCTTTATTTCTCCACCCTTTCCCCAAGTGAGAAAAGGAATAGTTGCCGGAAGAAATTCTGGTTCCGTAAGGGAAAAGAATTGACATAGGGAGGTGAAGATTCCTTTCAGGTCAAAGAAGTCGTAGGCGGTTTTTTCCTTTTGCCAGAAGAGAGGATTAGGAGCACCAGCTAAGAGGATGGCTAAGTTGTAATGTTCTTGATATTGACCTTTTTCTTTTTTGGTATAAACCTTGCCGATTTCAAAAAGTCTTAAGTCTTTATTACCGTTCCGAAAATTATGGCTAATTATTTGAAGAAGGGTGGGTAAAAGAGAAGGACGCAAGAGGGTCAAGTTTTTATTGAGGGGGTTTTGAACTTTGATATAGGAATCAAAGCCTAAGGAGGTGAGAGTTTCTTCATTGACAAAGGTGCTGGTCTTTACTTCGGAGAAGCCATTATCAACCAGGTAAAGGCTTAACCGGGCTAACTTCTTCTCAAAGAGATCTCGGGCACCGATTGTCCGAGTGATTAGGGAAAAGTCGTCCGGGATGTTTTTATAGTCATAGAAGCGAGCTATCTCTTCAATGAGGTCAATCTCTTCTTTAATATCCTTCCGGTAGGAAGGGATTTTTACTTTTATCTTTTTCTTGCCCTGCGGGGAAAATCCCATTCTTTGCAGGGCATTGAAAATAGAGTTATTATCAATCTCTACGCCCAAGACCTGAGAGACTTTTAGGGAGGAGAGGGAAAGGCTTTTCCTTTTAGA